>CALCPT010000201.1 GCA_937897265.1 uncultured Alcaligenaceae bacterium | reverse complement strand
GCGCGCTCGTAGGGGCCTGGTGGGCAACGATAGGGTGCAAGCGGGATGCTGATCGCAAAGACACCCCCATCTTGCATTGACGCAAGCTGCTTATGCAAGGCAACCGTTTCGTCACCAGCTTTCCAGGCTTGCAAAGTCACTCCAGCTTGATTGGCTTGCGCCAAGCCTTCAATGCTGTCAAGCATCAGACTAATGCCAGGCGACACGACTAGCTTGTCGTACGAAAGCGTTTGACCCGAGGCGAGTTGAACGGTTTTCTTCTCAGCGTTAAACGAGGCAACACTATCTTTCACCACTTTAACGCCATGCTTTTTTTGCAAGGCGTCGTATGACACCGTGACATCCGCCAAGGTCTTTGAGCCACCAATCACCAAGTTCGACATCGGGCACGAAATAAATTGTGCATTGGGCTCGATCAAGGTGACATTCGCAGTGTTGTTCGAAAGCAGTCTTAAATACTTAGCCGCAGTGGCGCCACCATACCCGCCACCTACCACGATGATTTGAGCCTTGTTCAGGTTGGCACGTGCCAGGCCTGGCATACCAAGGGCAGCACCGAACAACGCAGAACTTTGTCCTAAAAATAAACGACGATTCATGTTGTGCCCCTTTTTATTTTTTACCAAGCACAGACGCGATTGTCTGCAACTGTTCATCTGTATAGCCCTTGGCTAACTGATGCATGATGGTGCCAGTGACAGCGCCGCTTTTGTAATCGAGCATTTTTTTCAAAATTTCGGCTGAGCTCAGATGATTGATTAAGGGCATACCGGCCCCCACCACGCCTTGCCCATCGGTACCATGACAGTTGGCGCAAGTCGCAGCCAGACCTCGTTGATATAACTTGAGCGCGTCTTGATTTTGCGCGTGCGCACCATTCACGGCCAACAGGCCAAAGGCAACCACTGCTGCGTAACGCACCAACGCCTTCGGCGCAATCAGGTGCATATTGAAATTTTTCATCGTTCTCTCCGAGGTACCTCGCAGGACAAAGCGAGGAGGTCAGGCAGCGTTTCAATCAAAAGCGACACCAGACGATTGTTTAATATTTACTTTTTTAATACATTCAAATTTTTGACGGCAACACTGAATACGGTGCGCAGCTTGCCATCTCAGGGATTATGACTCAGCCGAGGCATCACGAGGGGACAATGTAACAAGGGTTTGCCCTTAAATTTCAGTTTGCAGATCGAATCGTTTGCTATATCGATATATGGCTTGGCCGGTCACCTTTAAAGCGCTCTCGACGCAAGGTACGCTAAACGCCCTTCTCTTTAAACCAAGCCAAGGCTTTTTGCCAACCGTCTTTTGCAGGCCCCTCTTGATACGTCTGCCGGTAGTCAGCGTGAAACGCGTGGGGGGCATCTGGGTAAATCTCAAACTTCGAGGCCTTTGCCGCAGCTGTGGCATTCGGTGCAGCCAAAGCGAGTTTCATTTTTTCGACATCTGCGAGGGGGATACCAGTGTCTTGCCCTCCATAGAGCCCCAAGACCGGTGCGCGCGTTTGCGCTGCGAGCTCAAGCGGGTGCTCTGGAAAATTATCACTTTTTTCGCCGACTAAGCGGCCGTACCACGCAACACCAGCTCGCATCGAAGACAGTTTCTGACAGGCCAACCAGGTGATACGCCCGCCCCAACAAAAGCCAGTCATCCCAACACGACTCAGATCGCCATTATTAGCACTGGCCCACTTTAACGCCGCCTCAATGTCGCCTAACACCTGTTGATCAGGGGTCTTGGCCACAATCTTTGACATGATCTCAGCGACAGTGCCCAACTCGGTCGGCTCGCCCGCGCGAGTAAAAAACTCGGGGGCAATCGCCAGGTAGCCTACCTTAGCCAAGCGACGGGTCACGTCGGCAATATATTCATGCACACCAAAAATCTCGCTCACTACGATCACGACAGGTAGCGACCCTTTAGATGTTTCTGGACGAGATACATAGGCCGGCATCTGAAAACTGCCAACTGGAATCATCTGCTCGCCTGCTTTGATACCCTTAAAATCCGTTTCAATGGCAGCAGCCATAACTGGCTCAGATGCTGCTACAAATCCCACGCCGATTGCTGTAGCCCCAATGGCTGATGTCTTCATAAAATTGCGTCGACTATTTTGAATTTCTTTACTCA
>CALCPT010000200.1 GCA_937897265.1 uncultured Alcaligenaceae bacterium | reverse complement strand
TAACCCTGCTGTCTTGGCGGCTGCGGTCGCGCGTGAAACTAAACGCATTCAAATCTGCGCCGGTAGCGTTGTAGCACCGTTGCATGATCCTATTCGCATTGTTGAAGAGTGGTCTCTTGTAGACAATCTCTCTGACGGACGCGTAGGCATTAGTTTCGCCTCTGGATGGCATCCAAACGATTTCGTTTTTGCGCCGGATTCTTTCAGTGAGAATCGTCATGTGATGTTTGAGTCAATTAAGACTGTCAAACATCTCTGGTCCGGCGGCTCGATTTCACGTAAAGGTGGCAACAACAGCGACGTGGTGTTGCGCACCTTTCCTCGTCCCAAACAGCCGCAGGTACCAATTTGGCTCACCGTTGTTAATAACCCTGACTCGTATCAAAAAGCAGGTGAACTCGGGCTCAACATACTGACTAACTTGATGGGCCAATCTCTTGAAGACTTGGCGAACAATATCCGTCTATATCGGCAAGCCTATGCTGCTCACGGCCACGATCTGAGTCAGGCGCGAATTACCGTTCTGATTCACACCTACCTTGAAGAGAATGCCGAACAAGCGATTGAAGAAGCACGCAAACCAATGTGTGACTATCTGCTATCCAGTATCCATTTGTTTCAAAAAATGGCTTCAGGTTTAGGTCCTGTTCAAGATATCAATCGCGCATCGAAAGAAGATAAAGACTTCATTGTCAACAAAGCATACGAGAAATACGTTGCAACCAGTGCGTTGATAGGCTCTGCAACCACCGTCGAACCGATTATCGACGTCATGCTGCAAATGGGCGTCACAGAGTTAGCCTGTTTTATCGACTTTGGCGTGAACGCTCAAAAAGTCTTGGATAGCTTGCCTCACATCAACAAACTCAAAGACGTCTATCAAGCACGTCTTTTGAAAGCAAGAAGCACCTTTCCCCTTGGCGAGGCCCAAAAGCAATTATGGCTGATCGCTCAACTGAACCAAGAAGGAAATCTCGCCTACAACGACCCGGGCGCAGTCTCACTGCAAGGTCAACTCGACACTACCCTTCTAAACACCGCTGTTCAAGCCTGTATCCAGCGCCACGAATCACTCAGAACCTGGATAGATAGTGAGGGCAATGAGCAACACGTGATGGCTCCGGCGGCGTTCGAGCTAGAGCAGATTGATCTCAGTGAACGCACAGATCCCTCTGCGGCGCTCAATGAGTGGTTTCTTTTACAAGCTAATACGCCGTTTCGGCTCAACGATTCGGTTTTGTTTAAGCCCTCGTTACTCAAACTCGCTACTGACCATCACGTACTGGCTCTGTCTAGCCATCACATCATCTCGGATGGTCCGTCAATGGGGGTTGTGCTGCACGAAATTATTCAAAACTATGCCAACTTAAAAAAAGGTCTGCAGTTGGTAGCGAAGCCGGCCTTGCAGTACAGAG
>CALCPT010000199.1 GCA_937897265.1 uncultured Alcaligenaceae bacterium | reverse complement strand
ACGACCTTGGCCATGCCATCGACCACAATCCAGTGTTCGCTGCGATGATGATGCATTTGCAATGAAAGCGACGCACCGGGTTTGACCACAATGCGTTTCATTTTGAAGCCCGCGCCTTCTTCGAGCACGGTATACGTACCCCAAGGGCGGTGCACGGTGCGATGTAACTTGTACGCCTCGTGACCAAGCTTTTTGAGTTGACCCGCGATTTGTTTCACGTCTTGCGAGCGATCTTTGTGCGCGACCAGCAAGGCGTCTGGTGTGTCGATAATGATCAAGTTATCAACACCCACGGCGGCGATCAAACGGCCTGAGGCTTGAATAAAGGTGTTGCTAACCTCATGCAAATAGGTTTCGCCTTCAAGGCTATTGCCGTTTGCATCTTTAGGGATCAAATCACCTAGCGCGTTCCACGAACCGATATCGCTCCAGCCAATGTTGCAGGCAACGATGGCGGCGTGGGTGGTTTTTTCCATCAGCGCGTAGTCGATTGAAATGCTGTCGGCTTTTTTAAACGTCGCGGCATCGAGCTCAATCTGATACTGACCTGTACCTTCAACACGGCGCGAAGCCCTCAGGCTTGTTTCAACCGCCTCTAACACCGCCGGCGCATACAGCTTGAGCTCGGCCATGGCGGTTTCGGCGGTCATGCAAAACATGCCCGAGTTCCAGAGGTATTTACCGCTGGCCACGTACTCTTGCGCGGTTTTGAGATTTGGTTTTTCGACAAACCGCTTAACCGTATGGCCTTCAGATTCAATATAGCCGTAGCCCGTTTCGGGGCCTTCGGGTTGAATACCGAACGTGGTCACTTTGCCAGTTTCAGCCAGTTTGACGGCGGTTTGCACGGCCTCGGTAAAAGTGGGTACGTCTGCGATCAGATGGTCGGCCGTTAAAAACAACATCACGGCTTTGGGGCCGTAAGTTTGATGAACGGTGAGGGCAGCTGCCGCGATGGCTGGTGCGGTATTGCGGCCTTCGGACTCAAGGATGAAGCCCAACGGCATGGGGATCTCGCCCGTTTCGCGATACTCGTCTGCGGTTTTAAAAAACAGATCGCGATTGGTGACGGTCAGCACTTCGACCACATCCGGCAAACCTTTTGCGCGCAAAAATGACTTTTGCAGCAAGCTTTGGCCATCCGCCAAGCGGATGAAGGGTTTGGGGTGCTGCTCGCGTGAAACCGGCCATAAACGTGTGCCGGCACCGCCAGAGAGAATCACGGGGATGAGTTGCATACTTAACCGCCAGAAATAATTTTTAGCATTATCGCATTGTGGAGGCTAAAAAGCCTGTTTTGGGGCGCTACGGTGGGGTGATCTGCGTTGCGACCCCCACAGATGCATCAATCGCCGAGGCCAACCAACTCGTTTAAAAAGCACTTGTAGCAAGTGCCCAATAGCTGAGCGGTTAACAAGAAAGATACCTTTGAAGCCATTACTCGGCTCTCAAAGTGCTTTTTTATTACACAAATAACGACTGCTGAAGCTGTTCGACGCTTTGCTGCCAGGTGTTGTATTTCAAGCCGGTGCTTAGTGGGTGTTGCTTCGCCTCGTACAAAGACAACCAAGCTTTAATACTTTGAGCCGTATCCTGAGCCGCCTCAGCCGCGGTTTGGCGCCCGGCGGGGCCGCCGAAATAATAAGCTGAGTCACCGGCGACCTCTCTAAACACAGGGATATCGCGCAGCAATAAAGGGATACCGAACTGAGCAGACTCGATCAGCGGCAAGCCAAAACCTTCGCCCTCGCTGGCCGCAATCAAGCAGGTACTGGCCGCATAGATTTTTTCAAGATACTCGTCACTGATCCCTTTGAGCCAGAAGAGCTTTTTATTCAACTCTGGATGTTTGGCGAGGATGTCAGCAACTTCGGCAATGTTCCACCCTATTTTGCCGACGATCAGTAAATTTATATTTTCGTTGGCTTGCCACAGAAGGGTAAAGGCATCTAGGATTTGGCGATAGCCTTTACGGGGCTCAAGCGTACCCACCATTAAAAAGGTGGGGCGCTGGCTAAACGCCGCTAACATCTGCGAGGCGTCGGCTGGCAAACCTTTTGAGGGCGCCGAGTTATTTAAATCGGCCCCCAAATGAAAATATGTGGTCTTGAAGGTATCGCTAACGGTTATCCGGTTTTCGGCAATCCAGGCGTCGTAGTCGTCGGCGACCGCCTTTGAAATACAAATCGCGCCATCAAACTTAACCAAGGTGCGCAACCACCGCATATGAAAATCTTTGGTTGAGCTTGGAAAATAGGCGGGAAACTGCACCGGTAGCAGGTCATAGACCACAAAAAAGACTTTTACTCCGGCGGCCCTGATCTTTGAGAGGTAGTTTTGCTCTTTGAGTGTGGTGACACAGGCAAAATCTAGGCCTAAAAAGATGTCGCCTGGGCTCACCTCAATCGCCCGCGGTTCGGGCGAGCGGCCCAAGGTCAGCGATCCGCTAGCGTCATGCCCCATCTGCGCGGCCTTGTAGCCAACGTGGCGATCGCCATATACGGCTTGAATCTCATAACCCTTGGGCGGGTTAGTCAGCAATTGCAGCAAGATGCTGCGCGTAACCCGCTGGATACCGGTTTTTAGGTCTTCTAAGACCAAAAACGAAACATCAACAAACAGAATATTGGGCGTGGGATTTGCACGAAATTGAACAATACGGGGCTTAACCAGATACCAATCAAACAATTGCACCTGAATATGGCGCACAAAGGGCTCAAAACGTGGGTATTTGGTGGTGAGGGCTTGAAACGCTTTTTTAAGCGGCCCCGTGGTCAGTAAATCGTATAAGTTTTTAACAACCGACTTGATCATATTTATGAGGGCTAAGACTATATTGGACAAGCCGAAATAACGAGATACGAAAAAATCGATCCCGAATTAAAAACTGACGACAATTCAGGGGCACTTAAGGCTAAAAACTTGCCCGCGCTAAATGTTTAAGTCACGAGCGCCCGCCTACCGCGCATAAACGCCACAGAAGTATAATAACGCCTTTGAACGGCTAACTGGATACGAGCGTGGCGAATACAGGCGCAAACAAGACCGCGGTGATCACTGGCATCACCGGACAAGACGGGGCCTATTTAACCGAATTGCTATTAGGCAAGGGCTATACGGTCTACGGCACTTATCGCCGCACCAGTTCAGTCAATTTTTGGCGCCTTGAAGAGCTTGGCGTTGAAAATCACCCTAATTTGCACCTGGTTGAATACGATTTAACCGACCTGTCTTCAAGTATCCGTTTGTTACAAACGTCAGGCGCGACCGAGGTGTACAACCTGGCTGCGCAAAGCTTTGTGGGGGTGTCGTTTGAACAGCCCCTCACCACAGCCGAGATCACGGGCATTGGCCCAGTGAACTTGCTTGAAGCGATTCGCATCGTCAACCCAAAGATCAAGTTTTATCAGGCCAGTACGTCTGAAATGTTTGGCAAAGTGCAGGCGATTCCACAAATTGAATCAACGCCTTTCTACCCACGCAGCCCCTACGGCGTGGCCAAGCTGTATGCGCACTGGATGACCATCAATTACCGCGAAAGCTATAACATTTTTGCAACCAGCGGTATCTTGTTTAACCACGAATCCCCCCTGCGCGGTCGTGAGTTTGTGACGCGCAAAATTACGGATAGCGTAGCTAAGATCAAGCTGGGCAAACTGCCGGTGCTTGAGCTTGGCAATATCGATGCCAAGCGTGACTGGGGCTATGCCAAAGATTACGTTGAAGGTATGTGGCGTATGCTGCAAGCCGACGAGCCTGATACCTTTGTGCTGGGCACCAACCGCACCGAAACCGTGCGTGATTTTGTGACCATGGCGTTTAAAGCGACCGGCGTCGACATCGACTGGAAAGGCCAAGCCGAGCAAGAGCAAGGCTTTGATGCCAAAACGGGTAAAGTCGTGGTCAAGATTAATCCCAAGTTTTACCGGCCAGCTGAAGTTGAGTTGTTGATTGGTAACCCTGCAAAAGCCAAGGCCACGTTAGGCTGGGAACCCAAGACAACCCTCGAAGAGCTCTGTCGAATGATGGTAGTGGCAGACTTGGCGCGCAATGAGCGCGGTTTCTCGTTTTAAATGACAGCTGAAGCTCGGATGAACGCAAGCAACAACCAACGCGTACTCGTCACCGGGCTGCAAGGGTTTACCGGCCTGCATTTGGCCAACGAACTTGAAGCGCATGGCTACGAGGTGTGGGGCTTGGGGGATGTTGACCCCACCCTGCCACGGTCGGTGAAAGCCAATTTGTTAGACCTTGAATCGTTGCGCGCGGCGGTATTGGCTGCGCAACCCCAATATGTGGTGCATTTGGCAGGTGTAGCCTTTGTTGGCCACGGCCAACCCAAGGCGTTTTATGACGTCAACTTGGTGGGCACACGCAACTTGCTTGAGGCACTTGAACCGCTTTCTGCACAATTAAAGTGTGTGCTGCTTGCCAGTAGCGCCAACGTATACGGCAACTTGCAGGGCGGCTTGCTAAGCGAAGCCAACCCAGTCAATCCAGCAAACGATTACGCCGTCAGTAAACTGGCCATGGAATACATGGCTAAGCTCTGGTTGCCTAAAGTGCCGGTAGTGATGGCAAGGCCATTTAATTACACCGGCATCGGCCAGTCAGAAAGCTTTTTGATCCCCAAGATCGTGTCGCATTTTGTACGTAGACAGCCAACGCTTGATCTGGGCAACATGGATGTCTGGCGCGAATTCAATGACGTGCGCGATGTTGTCAAAGCCTATCGGATGTTGCTTGAGGCGGCGCCGATTGGTCAGATTGTGAATGTCTGTTCTAGTAACTTAGTGTCGCTTAAAGAAGCGCTGGCGTTGGCGACTGAGCTGACCGGGCACTCGCTGGAGGCGCGCGTCAACCCACTGTTTGTACGCGCCAACGAGGTGCTGAAGTTAGGTGGCGATACAACACTGTTAAAGACTTTTGTGCCTGATTGGCAGCCTAAACGCCTGCGTGAAACCTTAGCGTGGATGATTCAGGCTGCGCAACAAGATCTGGCTACGGCAGGTGGCTCTGGCTCGCTTGCTAGCAACACCGCAACAACTTCGACCCAGTCTTTACCCCCCATCCAGCCATGATGCGCGTGGGGTTCGGTGTGACAGCCCTATGCAAAGGCCTTGCAGGGGGCGGCTCTGACGGCATCGGTAACTACACCCTTGAAATGCTGCGCCAATTTGGTGTGCGCGATGATTTGTCGTTGGTGCCGTTCGCGTTTGGGCAGTCGGTGGCGGGGGAAGTACTTAAAGAGTTGAGTGGTGGTGCATTCGCCGAATCTGCTGAACAGCCGGTGAGCGATAAGCGCGACCCGGTCAGTTCTGCTGATAGCACGGGCATCACGCTCGGACGCTACCCACTGAATGCAGCGTGGTCAGCCGCGACAGGCTTCAATTTTTTTGGCATCGATCACTTAAACCAAAAAGTAGATCTGATTCACGCCACCGATCATTACGTGCCCAAATGTAGCCCCGTGCCGTTAGTGGCCACCTTGATGGATGCAATCCCGTTATCGCACCCGCACTGGTCGCGAGGCAAGTATCGTAGTTTAAAAAATGCGCTTTGGGTTCGCGCCGCAAACTGGGCCGATCGGATCATTACGATTTGTGAATACTCAAAGGCTGAACTCGCGAAGTGGACTGGTATCTCGCCCAATAAGATTAGCGTGATCCCACTAGGTGTCGACAAGCGTTGGTTTCGTGACGTACCCGCCAGTGAGTTTGCACAAGTGCGCGCGCGCTATGTCTTACCCGAGCGCTTCTTTATTTCGGTTGGCACTTTGCAGCCACGCAAGAAT
>CALCPT010000198.1 GCA_937897265.1 uncultured Alcaligenaceae bacterium | reverse complement strand
ACCATAAAATTGATGGCCTCGGGGGTCACGAATTCGGCGGCCATCACCAGATCGCCTTCGTTTTCGCGATCTTCTTCATCAACCAAAATCACCATACGGCCCGCGCGCAGCTCGTCAATAATCTCAGAAACAGGCGAAATCGCCGAGGCAGGTGCGGGGTCAGAAGAGCTAGCAAGCGAAATTTTGGCAGACATAGGGTTCAAATAAACAGGCCTGAATAGGCACCTATTATAGAATCGTTCAGCAGGATCCCTTCTGTCCCCTCCAAAACCCTTGAAAAGCATCATGCAAGCACTTCAAACGATGGATTTAAGCGTGGCGAAACAGATTCGCTTCGTCTTAACGGATATTGACGACACCGTCACGACAGAGGGAAGACTGACGGCCGCCGCTTACGAAGCGCTTGAACAGCTTTCAGCCGCCGGGGTCACAGTTATCCCTATTACTGGGCGGCCGGCAGGATGGTGCGACCATATCGCCAGAATGTGGCCAGTTTTTGGTGTTGTCGGCGAAAATGGCGCGTTTTACATGCGTTATGACCGTGTCAAGCGCAAGATGACCACACATCAATGGGCCACTGAAGCGCACCTGCAAGACAACCGAAAAAAACTTGATCGTCTGGCGCTTGAGATTCTGCAAGCGGTACCGGGCTCGGCGCTTGCGAGCGATCAGCACTATCGCTTGGCAGATTTGGCGATCGATTTTTGTGAAGACGTTACTGCCCTGCCTGAGGCCGCTGTGCAGCAGATTGTGTCGCTGTTCAAGGACGCTGGTGCGCAAGCTAAGGTCAGCTCAATCCATGTCAATGGCTGGTTTGGCGACTATGACAAGTTGTCCATGACCAAAACGCTCTTTGCGCGCGAGTTTGGCCTCCAACTTCAAGGCGAGAACACGCAGGCTTTATTTATTGGAGACTCACCCAACGACGAGCCGATGTTTGAGTTTTTTCAATATTCAGTGGGCGTGGCGAATATTCAACACCAATTACATCGCCTGACGCATCGGCCCAAGTTTGTGACGCCATCTGAGGGCGGAGCGGGTTTTGTTGAACTGGCGCGCCAACTTTTACTTGCGCGCAAAATCTGAATTCACTGATCTAGATCAAGTGCTCGGGGCGTTACCGCGCTTAAACTGTGCTTAATACCCCTATCGGTACCGCTTTTTGCTAGCGCCGCACCCGTCCCCTTTAACGGCACGTTTAACCATAGTCTTGTATCACGCAGACCAGCCATCACAGCATTTCAAGAGGGCGGCAGTATCTAAAAATTGTGCGTGTATTTCACGTTTATGACATGTCATCATTTTTGACCCCTAGGGTCACTACAATGCCTCGCGACCCTCACCCTAAAGCGAACCATGGCAGAACAAGAACTCAAGCTACATGTACCCACAGAGGCTTACGCAGGCGTTGAGAAAGAGCTGCTGCGCGGTCGCGTCACGCGAATTCGTTTACAAGCTTTTTACTTTGATACCCCAAAACGTGACCTGGTACGCGCCCGAATTGCCTTGCGCTTACGGCGCGAAGGCGAGCAGTGGGTGCAAACCCTCAAAATGCCGGGTGAAAATTCGTTATCGCGCATTGAAATTAATCATGACCGACCGTCAGCCGACCTCGATCTGAGCGTCTACGCTGGCGAACCGTTTGCCGCCGTGCTGGCAAAACACGCCGACACACTTTCAGTGTGTTACGAAACTGATGTACAACGCAGCTTCAGACAAACACGTACTGACTTAGGCGTCGTAGAAATCGCGCTTGACTCAGGGCGACTGCGCGCGGGTTCGCTTGAGCTCCCTATTTCTGAGATTGAATTCGAACTCAAACGCGGCGAGCTTGCTGCGGTGTTCGCTCTTGGCAAAAAGTGGCAACAGGCTCACGGTTTGATCTTAGATGTGCGCAGCAAGTCTGAACGTGGCGACCGCCTCGCTTCACTTAATACCGAGTTAAGCGCCATCGATGAGCAGAAGTCAGACCATCATGAGCCCGCTCGACGCCGTGCGATTGCCCAATTTTGGGCTGCACGTACCGCAGAGAATGTCGTGCTGCATCCCAAAATACAGGCACATGCCGCGCTGGCAACCGTTAGCGCCGAGTGCCTGGATCAAATCATTCGCAATGCGGCGGTCTTGGCTGAGGTCGACACCGCTGGCATCTATCAGGCGAGCGGGGCTGAGCACATACATCAGCTACGTGTGGGGATTCGTCGTTTGCGCTCTGCCTGGTCGTTTTTTAACGGTATTGCAGAGCTGCCTAGCGAAAGCCTCCGCGCAGAGATCAAGCTGCATTTTGCCAAGCTGGGTGGCACACGAGACGATGACGTGCTGAAAGAGACCCTGCTACCGGTATTACGTGCTGCAGGGCAACCTCCGCTAACACTCGACGACGGGCTGACGCCGCCCGAGACTGAAAATGTCGCACTGAGTCGCAGCTTTCAAGGTTGGTTACTCGATCTGTTGGCATGGACCGTCTTGCCTGTTGCCGAAGCTGCAAGGCCCTCGGCCATCGCTGCTCCCTCCGAAATTGACGCGCCTGGACAAACCCCAGCAGTTGAACCGCAGAGCGTAGCGACGAGCGTGACCCGCTCGCTTGCGCTGCAGGCGCGCGACGCTTTTCAGGCTTCAAAAGAGTTAGAAGCACGGCAAGACCTAGTCGCTCCTAAACCCGGCCTGGCCGAGCTCAGCGCCCCAGCAGCGGGGATTGCACAGGTAGACGCGCAGACAACCGCCGTGACAATCGCCAAAGTGCAAAAGCCACTCATGCTCAAAGACGCTCTCATTAAAAAGCTTAAGAAATGGCATAAGCGCCTTTTACAAGACGGCGTGCAATTTGATCAGCTCAGTATCGAGTCGCGTCATGAGTTAAGAAAGCTCGGAAAAAAACTACGTTACGCGCTTCAGTTCACTGAGTCTCTACTGCCGGCCGCCAAGCTTAAGACCTACCGCAAACAATTGGCAGCCGTACAAGATATTTTGGGAGAGATGAACGACTTAGCCGTGGCGCGGGATCGCTTTATTGGTCTGCGCGATACCCAGCCAAGCGCCTGGTTTGCCTGCGGCTGGATTACCTCGCGTCTTGATACGTTGACGCAAGACGCCTGCGTGGCGTTTAAACAGCTGTCACGCACCGAGACATTTTGGCGTTAAGTTATTGACCCACCACCGCAGCTGCAAACTCGGCCGCGACAAACGGCTGCAGGTCTTCAAGGCGCTCTCCCACACCAACCCAGTACACCGGAATTGGTCGCACGCCCTGTGCACCGGCCGCCACGGCGGCGAGTGTGCCACCCTTCGCTGTGCCGTCGAGTTTGGTCACGATCAACCCAGTTAAACCAACCGCGGCATCAAACGCGCGAATCTGCGACAGCACGTTCTGGCCTTGATTGCCGTCAACAACCAATAACACCTCGTGAGGTGCCGAGGGGTCGGCTTTAGCGATCACTCGACGAATTTTTTTAAGCTCGTCCATCAGGTGCAGTTGAGTCGGCAAGCGTCCTGCCGTATCAACCATCACCACATCCATGCCACGCGCACGGCCGGCATTGACGGCGTCAAACGCCACCGCTGCGGGGTCGCCCCCGTCTTGAGCAATCACGTCAACATTATTGCGTGAACCCCATTCAACCAGTTGTTGACGCGCGGCGGCCCTAAAGGTGTCGCCAGCAGCAAGCAGAACGCGCGCGCCCTCTTTCTGTAAACAAAACGCGAGTTTGCCAATCGACGTAGTTTTGCCTGCGCCATTGACGCCCGTCATCATCACCACCAAGGGTTTGACGCGACCCACTTCGAAGGGTTTTTCGAGCACCCGCAAATGATCGGCCAAGACATCACGCAGCGCTTGTTTAACGCCTGCGGCGTCTTCGATTCGCTCTTGCTTGACCCGCAGCCTTAGAGCAGTCAACAGCTGCTCAGTCGCCTCAACACCCGTATCGGCCATGATGAGGGCGGTTTCGAGCTCTTCGAACAGCGCTTCGTCAACACGCACACCAACAAAGATGCCGCCGATACTTTTGCCAGTCTTGGCTAAACCACCACGCAGCTTGGCTAACCATGAGACCTTTTGTTGCGCCTCGCCCTGTTCGTCTGAGTCTTTTGCGTCTTCAAACTCGGACGCGGGTTCGTCTTGACTGCTTTGGCTGGCGCCTTCGACCTCAGCTTGCTCATGCTCGGTTTCTATCGCGCTTGGCTGAGCGGGTGCTGCCAAATCCCACGCTGCAGTCGCTGACAGATCGACTTTGCTGTCTAGAGCGTCTTGTTGAGGCGCTAACGGGTCATCAGGCTGCGCTGGCGTTGTTTCATCCTCAACACCACGAGAGGGCGCCTCTGGGTTACGCTTGAACCATCGGCTTAAAAAGCCCGCACGTGGAGCCTCGATGGCTGCGTCCTCGACCTCGGGGACGGCCTGCTCAGAGCTCTGTGTGCCGTCATCGGTAAGATGTTGGTCACTGATGGGTTCAGCCACACGATTGCTATCCCCGCTCAGGTGAGCGTGAACGGCGTCAGGCGCGTGTTGACCCGCCACTGAGTCAGGTTGCTGCTCAGTGGTTATTGGGTCGATCGGGTCGGTTTTTTTCTTGAAGAAGCGAAACATAGTGAAGAAGTATATTCGGATCGTCGCCGGTCAGTATCGTCGCACACCAATCGAGGTGATCGAGGCGGAGGGTTTGCGGCCGACGCCCGACCGCGTACGTGAAACATTATTCAATTGGTTAAGCTATTTTTGGGGCGGCGAGTTTTCTGATAAACGCGTGCTCGATCTGTTTGCTGGCAGCGGCGCACTGGGCTTTGAGGCCGCATCGCGAGGCGTCGCACACGTACAAATGGTCGAACAACAGCCAAAAGCATTGGCGGCCTTACGGGCTTTGCGCGACAAAATCGGAGCCGATATGGTGCGAATTCATGCTGGCGATGCAAAGGTAGTTTTAGGTCGCCTAGAGGCCGCGCGTTTTGATTTAATCTTTCTTGACCCGCCTTTTGGACAAAACTGGCTTGAATTTTTATGTCCTAAGCTAGGCGATTTGTTAGAACCCAACGGTCTTGTATATATTGAGGCTGAAAAACCAATAATTATGCCCACGGAGTACAGCTTATTGCGCCAAGACCGCGCGGGGGCCGTACACTATCACCTCTTTCAAATTGCTGCATTGCAAAAATGATCACTGCTATCTATCCCGGTACCTTCGACCCCTTAACCCGCGGTCACGAAGACTTAGTGCGTCGCGCGGCGAGTTTATTTGACTGCGTTGTAGTCGGTGTCGCCCATAGCCGCAACAAAAAACCCTTCTTCTCCGTTGACGAACGCGTTGAGATTGCGCGCGAGGTCTTAGGACACTATCCCAACGTCAAGGTAGCAAGCTTTGCCGGTTTATTAAAAGACTTTGTACGCGAACAAGAAGGTCGCGTCATTGTGCGTGGCTTGCGCGCGGTATCTGACTTTGAGTACGAGTTTCAGATGGCGGGTATGAATCGTCATTTGTTGCCTGAAGTTGAAACACTGTTCATGACGCCTTCGGATCAATACCAATTCATCTCGGGCACCATCGTGCGTGAAATCGCCGAACTAGGTGGGGACGTCAGTAAATTTGTGTTTCCTTCGGTTGACCGCTGGTTACAAGCCAAGGCCAAAGAGCGTCGCGAACAGGGCATCACGCCCCCACTGGGTAGCTAAGCAAGGTGGCGCTGCGCATCACCGACGAATGCATCAACTGCGACGTGTGCGAACCACAATGTCCCAATGATGCCATCTCGATGGGCGCAGAGATCTACCTGATCAACCCGAGTGCATGTACCGAATGCGTCGGGCATCACGATGAGCCACAATGCAAGGTCGTCTGCCCGGTCGACTGCATTGAGGTACACCCTGAATTTAAAGAGAGCGCCGAAGCGTTACTCAGCAAATATCACGTCCTGACACGCCTGCCTGCCTAAGATAGACTGCGTGCATCAGAGACGTTTAAACGGGCATTCTAACGAGTACCGGACTCGGTCTACGCACCGGCATTAGCGAGTCAACTACGCTGGCCAGATCACCGGCTTTGCCTCGGGGTGAACTTTAACTAAACGACTTGGCTCACCCGTGACGTGGGTAAACCAAGCCGCCGCCACCTCACCCTCATCGACCACATCGACCGTCTGGTTTGCCACCTGCGCCGTTTGACGCACGCTGTCGTCGTCTTCGATCACGTCCATCGGGATGTCCATGCGCAACATGCCAGGCGCGCGCAACACCAAATACCCCATGCGGATATCGGTGCTCACGCCGCTGAGCCCGGGACACTGCGCCGCGCTAAGCAAACCACCTTTGGCATCGACAACAAACCAACGCTGATGATATTTTGACGCGTCGCGATGATCTGAGCCGATACAACCCACCACTGGGAAAGAAATTTCTTTTGACATAAAGTAAGGCCCTAGCTTGGATTATTCTGATGCTTTGCTGCTGCTCAAGCGTTTAGCTCAAATGTCAACAGCTGCACGAAGCGCTTAGTCTAGCCCAATCCAAACCTTTATCCCTGAGACCTGCAACCTTATGAAAATCGACCACTTGGATCATCTTGTTTTGACCGTTGCCAGCCTTGAGCGCACTTGCGATTTTTATAGCCGCATCTTGGGCTTTGAGGTGATTACCTTTTTGGGCGACCGCAAAGCCCTAAGATTTGGGCAACAAAAAATTAATCTACATCAAATTGACAAGATGTTCGATCCAAAAGCTAAGACGCCTACGGCTGGATCGGGCGACCTATGCTTTATCGCGGTCACTCCAGTCGATGAAATTGTTAACGAACTGAACGCCGCTGGCGTACCCATCGAACTCGGGCCGGTTGAGCGCACCGGGGCAGTCGGCAAAATCAGGTCCGTCTATTTGCGCGATCCCGATGACAACTTGATCGAATTATCAAACTATTTACCGTAAATACGTGGCTCTGCTCGGCTAATAAAACGGCCTAACCGCTTTCCGTATCCTGATTTGCCCTTATATCGCGATGCCTTGACTTGCATTACAGTCGGGCGTTGTATTTAAAAACTTGGAGCCAACATGAGCAATACGATTAACAAGACCGCCGTTCAGGCCTCGCGCCGTAAGCTGTTACAAGGCGCCGCCGGGCTCGCCGCAATGGGCTTGCCTGCGATCTCGCTAGCACAAAACAAGCCAATCAAGATCGGTATGCCCACTATTTTGTCGGGCCGTGTGGCCATGTTGGGTCTGTCATCACGCAATGCCGTAATGCTTGAAGTTGAAAAATTTAATGCTGCCGGTGGTTTGGGCGGACGTATGATCGAAATGGTTGTACGCGACTCAAAAGGTCAGCCTCAAGAAGCTGCTCGCGTCGCACGTGAACTCGTAACAAGCGATGGCTGTGAACTCTTGTGGGATGCTGAGGCATCTTCGGGTGCGTTTGCCGTCCACGAAGTGGCAAAAGACTTGGGCGTCTTTGTGATGCACACCAACTCAGAAACGTCGTCACTGACTGCCGATCCAAAACTACGCGTGCCTACTGCGTTTCGTTGTGCACGCCAGGGCATTCACGATGCAATCGCCGGCGGTGCCTATGGTGCGCAGGTCGCAAAAGAGCTCAAGCTCAAGCGTTGGATGAGCATTTCACCTGACTACGCCTATGGCCGCGACACAACTGCTGAATACTTTGAATACCTGAAGCACTTCAACAAAGACATTGAAGTCGTTGGCGAAGTTTGGCCTAAACTGTTTCAAGCAGACTACAGCGAAAACATCACACGTCTGGTGCAAGGTAAACCACAAGCGATCTATTCGTGCTTGTGGGGTGGCGATATGACATCGTTTGTCGATCAAGCCAGCATTTATGCACTATTTAAAGACAAGCAATTCTTTTCTCCGAACATTGCCGAGTACGCCGTACTCACCGCCTTAAAAAATGTGCCTGCCAATATGCACTCGGGTAACCGCTATCTCAAGACCTTCCCGAACACGCCAGCCAATGCAGCATGGGCAGAGGCCTACATCGGTAAGTTCAAAGAGTTGCCCCTGAATTGGTCATGGGAAAACGCGGTCGGGATGAACTTCTTAACGGCCGCCATGAAAAAAGCAAATAGCTCAGACGGCAAAAAGGTCGCAGAAGCGATGCGCGGCATGAAGATCGATTCTCCGTTTGGCGCTGATGGCACCGTGACGATGCGCGCCGAAGACAACACCATTGTCAACTACGCGATCGGTTATGGCCCTCTCACCAACAAAGAACCGTTTGTCACCAAGCAAACCGTCGGCGACTGGAAACAGATCTACGAACTCGAGCTTGAGTGGAAGAAGCGCAAAGGCTGGGCATAAACCACCTTAAAGTCTTGCACTGAGGTCTAAAGGCCTCTGCCTGAACGTTCAAGCAGAGGCCTTTGTTTGTACTAAACGTTTTTCATGCCCTGACCGCACCCGTCTGCCCTGTCCAGGCCTTTGTGGTTGTATCAATCGTATTTCCCCTCTCGGAGACCTTTGTGGATCCAATCGCCTTATATGAATGCGTGACCTCAATGTCATGCATCGTCACTCAAACCAGTACTGGTTTGATTGTTGGCTCGCTGCTCTTTTTAGTCGCGGCTGGCCTGACCTTAATTTTTGGTGTGCTTGGCGTGATTAACTTTGCGCACGGCTCGCTATATATGTTGGGCGCCTATATCGCTTTGTCAGCCTACCGTATCACCGACAGCTACTTGCTGTCAGCAGTGATTGCTGGCGCAGGCGTCGGTTTATTTAGCCTGATTTTTGAACGCTTTTTTATGCGACGCGTGTATCAAGCCGAGGTCTTGCTGCAGCTGCTGGTGTGCTACGCCCTGATTCTGATTATGGACGACGCGGTCAAGATTATTTGGGGCGCAGAGTTTCAGTCGATGGGGATGCCCGCTGCATTTCAGGCTCCGCCCCTGTTTATCTTTGATGGCATCGTGCCGGTGTTTTATGTATTCATGATTTGCGCGGCCGCAGTGATCGCCTTGGTGATGTGGTACGTGCTGACACGCACTCGCATCGGTAAAGTGGTGCGTGCAGCGGCTCACAATCCCACGATGACCTCAGTCCTTGGTTTGAACACCACCTGGATCTACGCAGGTGTGTTCGCCTTTGGTGGTGCGCTGGCTGGCTTGGCGGGCGCACTCGCTGCGCCAGTGCGCTCAATGTCGCCCGGCATGGGCTTCTCGATTTTGATCGAGTCCTTCATCGTGACTGTGATCGGTGGGATGGGCTCTGTCAGTGGCGCGTTAGTAGGCGCCCTATTGATCGGACTGGTTCGCTCGTTTGGCTCAATCGGTTTTCCACTCTTCGTTGAGGGAACAATGTTCTTAGCCATGGCGCTGATCTTGATTCTCAAACCAAGCGGTCTCTTGGGCAAGGAGCCACGTCCATGAATACTGCCTTCAAAAAAGAATTACTCATTGGTCTGGCTGCGCTGGTGTTCTTAGTCGTGCTGCCGCTCTTCTCGCCAGGTCGCGTCACACTTGACTTCGTGATACGCCTGGCAGCGTTGGGCGTCTTCGCTACCTCGCTGAATATTTTGGTGGGCTATGGCGGCATGGTGTCGTTTGGTCACGCCATGTTTTTTGGCGGTGGCGCTTACGCGTTCGGGCTCTTAATGCAACGCACTGAGGTCTCAATTCCGGTGGCGCTATTAGGTGCGATCGTATTTAGTTCATTGCTGGCACTCGTGATTGGCATGATCTGCGTCAAACTCAAAGAGATTTACTTCTCGTTCTTGACGCTTGCGTTTCAAATGTTGATTCATAGCGTGATCATCACGTGGACGTCGTTAACCGGCGGCGACCAAGGTTTGATGGGGGGCATTCCACGCCGGCCGTTCTGGGGTGGCATCAATGTGGCCGATCCCAATACGCTGTACTGGTTTTGCGTCGTCATAGGAGTGCTCAGCCTATTAGTCATGCGCTATATCTTGCAGTCACCCTTTGGCTACACGCTGCGCATGGTGCGCGACAACGCCGATCGAGCACGCTTCTTAGGCATCAATGTGTGGCGCATTCGGCTTTACGCCTTTATTTTGGCGGGTGCGTTTGCCAGCATTGGCGGCTCGCTGATGGCCTTGTTTGTCTCGGGCGCCTATCCAGAGTTCAGTTACTGGACGATGTCAGGCGAAGCCGTGTTTATGATCATGATGGGCGGCATCAATGTCTTTTTAGGGCCAATCATTGGCGCGGGTTTGTTGAATATCTTCAACGACATCATCACACGCACCACCGAATATCACGGTTTAGCGTTAGGCGTCATCGTGTTGGTCTTTGCCCTCGGCTTTAAACGCGGCATCACAGACTTTGTGGGTCAATTATTCAACACTCTCACCAAGAAGCGCGTGCAATCATGACTCAAAAATATCTCAGCGTTGTCACTGGTGGGTCAAGTGGTATCGGGGCGGCCTGCGTCAGGCACTTAGCCAAGCGCGGCGATTTAGTCGTCGCACTCGATTTGCCAGGCACCTGGTCTGAAGCCAAAATGAAAGAGCTGGGCGTACATGCGTACGCTTGCGACGTCACAAGCGAGCAAGCCGTACGAGACGTAGCCGCAATGATCGAAGCCAAGCACGGTCAAATCTCGGCCTTAGTCAACAGCGCCGGCATTTTGCAACATCGTCTGCCGCCTAACAAACTCACCATGACAGAATGGGATCGCGTGGTCGCCGTTGACCAACGCGGCACCTACCTCGCCTGCGCAGTCTTTGGTTCTCGTATGGCTGAATTGGGCGCAGGCGCGATTGTCAATATCGCGTCAATTACGTCACTACGTTCTGTACCCTTGCACGCCTACGCGCCAGCCAAAGCAGCGGTTGCCTCGATGACGGCATGCCTGGCCGCTGAATGGGGTCGTACGGGTGTACGCGTCAACGCGATTTCTCCGGGCTACGTATTAACCGAAGCCTTACAAGCGGCGATTGATCGCGGCGACCGCAATCCTGAAGACCTCACGTCGCAAGCCGCGATGGGGCGCATGGTGACGCCAGACGAAATCGCCGACTCAGTTGGCTTTTTATTATCGCCTGCCGCCAAAGCAATTACTGGCATCAACTTGCCGGTTGACGCCGGTTGGCTTGCCGGATCGACCTGGCAAACCTATGGCGGCGTTCCCCCCGCTCAAACCCACACAGGAGGCCGTTAATGCTTAAGATCGAAAATCTTTGCAAAGCCTTTGGTGGCGTTGTTGCAACCTCTGATGTCTCGATTCACTTTAAGACCGAGTCGCTCAGTGCTGTGATCGGCCCCAATGGCGCAGGTAAAACCACGTTTTTTAATTTGATCTCTGGAGCGCTGAAGCCCGACTCAGGTCGCATTCTGTTAGATGGCGAAGACATCGTTGGGCTCCCCAGTAGCGTGATCGTTCATAAAGGGATTGGTCGCGCCTTTCAAGTCGCGAAATTATTTAAAACACTCACGGTTGAAGAGTCCTTGCGTGGCGCGCTGATGTCCCCCTTGGGTCGCTCTGCACAAATGCACGGACGGTTTCCGTTGGCGCAAACACGCGATCGAGCCTTTGAGGTGATGGAGCAATTAGGCCTACACACCAAGGCGCATTTGATCAGCGGCAATTTGTCGCATGGCGATCAAAAGTTACTGGATATGGCCTTGGCCTTAGTACTCAAGCCCAAAGTGCTGCTGCTTGATGAACCCGTCGCCGGCATGGGGCCTGAAGAGCGTGAACAAATGATCGAGACGGTCTATGGCCTTTGGAAAAAAGGCGGGTTAACCGTTGTTCTGATTGAGCACGACATGGAGATTGTGTTCCGCGTGTCGCAGCACATCCACGTGCTGTCCTACGGCAAGGTATTGGCCGAAGGGAATGCCGAACAAATCCGCAATAACCCAGCTGTGATTGAAGCCTACTTAGGCAAACCGCGTGAGGTGCATGCATGAGCGATTACGTGCTGAAGGTACAAGAGATTGACGTGTTTTATGGCTTGAGTCAGGCGCTATTTAAACTATCGTTCGAAGTCAAACGTGGCGAAACACTTGCGCTATTGGGCCGTAACGGCGCTGGCAAAAGTACAACCATGAAGACCATCGCTGGCGTCAATCCAACAAAAATGGGTAATGTTGAGCTGCACGGCAAAAGCATCACTGGTCGTTCAGCGCATCTGATCGCGCGCGCCGGTATCGGCTATGTGCCAGAAGATCGGCAGATTTTTCCGGACCTGAGCGTTGAAGACAATCTCACGATTGCGATTAAGCGCGGCGCAAACGGCGAAGACGACTGGAGCCTTGAGCGGGTCTATGACACGCTACCTTTGCTTGCACCCTTGAAAGAGCGCCTTGGCGGACAGCTCTCAGGTGGCGAACAACAAATGCTCACCGTGGGTCGAGCCTTGATGGGTAACCCGGATGTGTTGCTGCTTGACGAGCCGAGCGAAGGTTTAGCGCCCATCATGGTTCAAAAAATCGGTGACTTGATCGAAACCTTGCACAAGCTTGGCAAAACAATCGTGCTGGCCGAACAAAACTTACACTTTTGCTTAGGTCTGGCAGATCGTGCGGTGGTGATCGACAAAGGCGTCGATGTGTTTTGCGGCACCATTCACGAACTCAATGACAACGCTGATATCAAGCAACGTTATCTATCGGTTTAACGGCCGCCAGTCCTGTTAAATCCGCGCTCTGTCGGCTTAACATCCTTCTCGCCCTCTAGGGCGGGGAGACATTCAACGACTTAGGGGACTGCTATGCATCTTTCAAAAATCAACGCCTCACAGGCCTTTGACATGACCGGCACGCATCTCTGGATTACCGGAGCGGCTGGCGGTATTGGTAGTGCCACTGCGCGACTGTGCAGCCAGCTTGGCGCCTCGCTGGTGTTGACGGATATTGGCCCCTTGGCAAAGCTCGAAGCACTGGCTCACACGCTCCAGGGTCAAGTCGCTATCGAGTCTTGCGACGTCACGCAACGCGACGCGGTTGAAAGTTTAGTGCGTCGGCACAAACCGTTTACCGCGTTGGCTGACACCGCAGGTATCTGCCCCTTTGAAGACGACTGGATGGCACCTGACTGGAACGAAGCCGCATTTATGCGTGTGATGCAAGTCAACGTTTTAGGCCCTATTAATCTTGTGCGAGCGGTGATGCCTGGCATGATGGAACGCAAACACGGGCGGATTGCGCTCTGTGGCTCAATTGCAGGCTGGACCGGTGGCTTACGTGCCGGCCCGCATTACAGCGCCTCTAAGGGCGGTGTTCACGCGCTCGTACGCTGGTTTGCGCAACGCGCAGCGCCACATCATGTGTGTGTGAACGGTGTGGCGCCTGGGCCTATCGATACGGGCATGACCACCGGTCAAGGCTACAACGGCAGCGAATACCCCATGCAACGCATGGGCGAACCCGAAGAGATTGCCAGCATGTTGACCTACCTCTGCTCACCGGCGGCAAGCTTTGTGTCGGGCGCAATCATGGACGTCAATGGCGGCACACAAATGCGTTGAGTAATAGCCCGAGCAGGCTAGGCAAACCTTGAGCGAGTCATCAAATTTGAATTTTGCTCTTGCATAATTGATTGATTTAAATTAGCATGAAAATGTAGCAAACACTACATTTTATGTTTGATTTAATTTTCTTCATCTACTGCCTGCGAGGTCACCCAACATGTATGACGTTTTTCAGACCGATCGTTTAATCGATCTTTGGTTGACCGAAGATATCGGCTCGTGTGACCTCACCGCACAACTCATGATTGATGAAGACGCCGTTGGCACGTTTCATATGAACGCCCGCGAGCCGATGTACATTGCCGGTCTCGTCATTGCTGCACGAATCTTTACCCGTTACGACGCTGCACTGACCGTCACCAAACTCGCAAA
Organism: uncultured Alcaligenaceae bacterium; assembly: GCA_937897265.1. GTDB lineage: Bacteria > Pseudomonadota > Gammaproteobacteria > Burkholderiales > Burkholderiaceae_B > Zwartia. The sequence goes on along the minus strand of CALCPT010000198.1, from coordinate 3,221 downwards.
AGATGGCGATAAGGTTGAAAAAGGCACCAGGATTTTGACCGTGTCAGGCCCCGCCCGCAGCATTTTGACTGCCGAGCGCCCTGCCCTAAATATTTTGCAACGTCTCTGTGGCATTGCCACTGAAACGGCTCGCTACAACGCCGAAATCGCCGGCACAGGAGCACGCTTAATCGACACCCGTAAAACCACACCAGGCCTGCGTATGCTTGAAAAACACGCCGTTGCCTGCGGTGGCGGCTTGAATCATCGTCTGGGTCTCGATAACGGGGTCATGCTCAAAGACAACCATATTGCAGTGGCGGGTAGTATCGGCAAGGCTGTCGCGCGCGCCAAACTCAAGCTGCCAGTCTTGACAAAGATTGAAGTTGAATGCGACCGCTTTGAGCAAGTTGAAGAATCTTTAGCTGCGGGTGCCGATGTCATCATGTTGGACAACATGTCAATCGCCGACATGACTGCGGCCGTCAAATTCGTTGCTGGTCGGGCAAAAATTGAAGCCTCGGGCGGTATCAGTATTGCAACAATTCGTAACGTAGCGCTCACTGGCGTGGATTACATCTCGACCAGCAAAATCACACAGGCTGCTCCAGCAGTCGATATTGGCTTAGACGAATAAGCAGGCGTTGGGTGGCAAGCGGCAGCTTCTTTTTTATTGTCGGCCCCAGCGGGGCTGGCAAAGATAGCCTAATTGACGGGGCTCGGCAAAAGCTCGACCCCACTCAATTCATTTTCGCCACGCGCACAATCACCCGGCCGGCTGACTCTGGAGGTGAAGCGCATCAAGCGTGCACACAGTCTGAGTTCGCCCAGCTTGAACAACAGGGCAAGTTTTTAATCACTTGGCAAGCGCATAACCTTTCGTATGGGCTGCCCAGCACATTGCTTGAGGCCCTTGCTGCCGGCCAACATGTCATTGCCAATGGCTCGCGTGCAATGGTGGCGCAACTCAACGAGCGCGTGCCAAATTTAGTTGTCGTTGAAATCGGTGCACCTGCTGAGATTTTGGCGCAACGACTCGCGCAGCGTGGACGCGAATCTGCGGACGATGTCGCCAAACGCTTGGCGCGCAAGACCGAGCCGTATCCTGAAGGCACGCACGTACTTCGTGTGACCAACGATCAAACGCCTGCAATCGGTGTGAGCCGCTTTATCGCTGCGCTCTACACACAGCTTGGAAAAAACCCTGCGCCTTTGGCCTCGTTGTATAAAAAAATTGCCGGGTTTGCGCTCAGCGAGACTGAATATCGGCCTCTGTTGGCCGCGATTCACCAAAAGCAATATTCTGGCGCCGAGCTTGAAGCATTTTTAATTGCCTGTACGCAACAGTTATTAGACGATGAACTCATCGCCCTGGCGCGCTGCCGCAGTGAACTGATGCCACGCATTTCTTGGGGCCGCGACATGGTAGTCGACAAGCACTCGCTTGGCGGCATACCAGGCAGTCGCGTCACGATGGTGGTGATTCCGATTGTGGCTGCACACGGGTTACTTATCCCCAAAACATCATCGCGCGCCATTACCTCTGCGGCAGGTAGCGCAGATGCGATGGAGGTTCTTGCAAAAGTCGACCTGACTCCTGAACAACTTAAACAGTGTGTGGCGCAAGCCAATGCTTGCATCGCCTGGAACGGCAAACTCAATCACTCGGTCATTGATGACGTGATGAACGCAATTACTCGTCCCTTGGGGCTTGATACGCGACGTTGGTCTGTGGCTTCGATTTTGTCAAAAAAATATTCTGCCGGTGCCACCCACGTTGTGATTGATATTCCGTATTCAAATGGCGCCAAGGCCAAAACCCAAGTCGCCGCAGAAGAACTAGCGCGACTCTTTGAAATGGTGGGTACCGCCTTAGGTCTGGTCGTGAAGGCCTTTGCTACAGACGGCCAAGCGCCGATCGGACGTGGCATCGGACCCGCTCTCGAGGCACGCGATGTGGTGCAAGTGCTTGAGCGTCATCCTGAGGCACCGGCGGACCTGTTAGAAAAATCTCTATTCTTTGCCAGTCAGATTTTGGCACTTGACCCAGCGGTAGGCAGCGTTGCCAAGGGCCGTGCACGCGCGCTCGAATTGCTGAACAGTGGCGCTGCAAACACAGCCATGCAGTCCATCGTTGCGGCTCAGGGTGCTCAGCCACCACTCACGTGGTCAGGCGTACTCAAGCACGAAGTGCGCGCACAACAAAGTGGTCGTGTGCAAGCCATTGATGGCTTTGTGATTTCAGGGCTTGGGCGTTGCGCCGGCGCCCCCGCAGACCAACTCGCTGGCGTTGATCTGGCGTGTGGCATCGGTACTAGCGTCAGTGTTGGCGATTTGCTCTATGTATTGCAGGCAAGTGATCAAGCAAAACTCGCGCAAGCGGTAGCGCTTGCGCAGAGCGATTGCGGCTACCGTCTGGGTTGACAACAAGACATAGCCTCAATCGGCTGATCAGACAATGCTGATCTCACCGACTGATGCGATGACGCTGACATCAGACAATTTACTCGCCAAACCCTTTCGAGACGATCACTTCAACCAGATTCGGGACACCGCTGGCCATCGCAGCCTTCAGCACCGTCGACAATTGCGTTGGATCTGTCACGGTTTGCGATGACATCCCCATATTTTTTGCTAAGCCTGCAAAATCAATTGGTGGATCATTCATATCCATTGCAACGAACGCATCTGTACCGCGCATCGCAAGCAGTCGTTCTTTAATAATGCGATAACTGCGATTATTAATGATGACGTAAGTGATGGGCAAACGTAGATGGGCAGCTGTCCAGAGCGACTGGATACTGTACGTGGCGCTGCCGTCACCGATTGTGGCGACAATCGGGCGACCAGGTTGCGCCAGGCTCACACCCACCGCACCTGCCATGCCAAACCCTAAACCACCGCTCGCTAAGCCGTAATATGCCTTGGGATTGTCCATCGGCAGCGTCGCAGCAATCGCTGGCGAAGCCGTCAAGGTTTCATCCACAACGATTGCATCTTTTGGCAAGACATCTACCAACTGACTCACGAGGTAACGTTGATCAATGGGGTTCGCTGCTGCGGCAGCCGAAAACTCTGCACGCGCTTTGTCGCGTTTGGCCGACCAGTTATTCGCGCTCAGGGCTTGAACACGCGCGCTCGCTGCCTTCGCGTATTCGGCACTACGCTCTGCTCGTAGCAGTGGCAACAATGCCAAAAGCGTTTCTTTGACATAGATCGGAAGAGCACACGTCTGAACTCCA
>CALCPT010000197.1 GCA_937897265.1 uncultured Alcaligenaceae bacterium | reverse complement strand
GACTATGCGCAGGTCAAAGCCAATGGCACGATTGATGCGGCAGTTGCCAATGCCGCCTTATCAATGCTTGAAGTTGACCCGCAAGGCTTAGATTTAATGGATCGCAAGCTGCTTGAAGCCATTATTCACAAGTTTGATGGCGGCCCAGTTGGGGTGGATAGCTTAGCGGCAGCGATTGGCGAAGAGCGCGACACCATCGAAGACGTGATCGAGCCGTATCTGATTCAGCATGGCTATTTACAACGCACCTCACGCGGTCGCATGGCCACACAAACCACCTGGCGACATTTGGGGTTGAAGCCACCTAGCTCAGCGGCAGGCGATGGCAAACTGTTCGATTGATGCCTACGCGCGGATGGGTGGGCGATGCGTAGCTTTTAGGCAAAGGCGCAGTACGTCAATGCACCATGACTGGTGCCTCAATTCGCGTCTTCAAACTCAGCAATGCACGCCAAAATCGATTCGCCGTAAGACTCAAGTTTGCGGGCACCCACACCGTTGACGTGCGAAAGCGCCTCAAGGCTATCGGGCCGCGCAAGGGCAATCTCACGCAAACTCGCATCATGAAAAATCACGTAAGCAGGTACACCATGGCTGCGGGCAATGCCAGCTCGCCAACTGCGTAGGGCTTCAAAAATCGGTTGGGCGACGAGCGGCAGATCTGATTGTGGGGCTTTACTACGCGGTGTAGATCCTGCTCGCCCCGAGCGCTCAGTGCTGCGCTCAGCTTCGCGACGCAGTAACAAGGTGCGTTCGCCCTTTAACACTGCACGACTTTGATCAGTGAGCGCGAGCGTGCCATAGCCCTCTTGATCCACCATCAGCAGACCATGCGCGAGCAACTGTCGCAAGACACTGCGCCACGCTTGCTCAGACAGATCCTGGCCGATCCCAAACACCGTCAGCGAACCGTGACCATTTTCAAGGACACGCGGCGTTTGTTTGCCGCGCAAAATATCAATTAAATGACCAGCGCCATAGCGCTGGCCGCGCTCTTTCCAGAGTCGATATATCGTTGACAACATTTTTTGAGCAGCGATCGTGCCATCCCATGCCTCGGGTGGCACCAAACAATTATCGCAATTGCCGCAGGCCACCATCGTTTGGCCAAAGTATTGCAGCAAGCGCTGGCGACGACACGAAATAGTTTCACATAAGCCCAGCATGGCGTCTAACTGCGAGCCTAAGCGGCGCCGGAACGTGTCATCGCCACTTGATTCATCGATCATACGCCGCTGCTGCACCACATCTTGCAAACCATAGGCCAGCCAAGCAGTCGCCGGCATGCCATCACGCCCTGCCCTGCCGGTTTCTTGGTAATAGCCCTCGACCGACTTAGGCATATCAATATGCGCAACAAAACGCACATCGGGCTTGTCAATCCCCATGCCAAACGCAATCGTTGCGACCATCACGATGCCGTCTTCGCGCAGAAATCTGGATTGATTTTTACCGCGCACCGCAGGCCCCAACCCAGCGTGATAGGGCAAGGCTTCAATGCCCTGCGCACACAAAAACTCGGCCGTTTCATCCACTTTATTGCGAGACAAGCAATACACAATGCCCGCATCGCCAGCATGCTCTTGTCGCAATAATTGCAATAACTGCTTGCGCACCTCTTGCTTTTCGACGATGTGATAGCGAATATTGGGCCGATCAAAGCTCGCCACAAAATGGCGTGCTTCACTCAGGGCAAGGCGTTCTGCGATTTCAGTACGGGTGACATCAGTGGCCGTGGCAGTCAGTGCAACCCGCGGTACATTTGGCCAACGCTCGTGCAACATCGACAAGCCAAGATATTCGGGCCTGAAATCATGCCCCCACTGCGAAACACAATGCGCTTCATCAATCGCAAACAAGGCCAACTTACCCCGCGAGAGCAATTGCAGGCAACGCTCAGTCAACAAACGCTCGGGCGCCACATACAAGAGGTCAAGCTCGCCAGCCAAAAAAGCTTGTTCAACCTCGCGCGAATCTTGCCAATCTTGAGTCGAGTTTAAAAAGGCCGCCCGAACCCCAAGCTCGGTGAGTGCATCGACTTGATCCTGCATGAGGGCAATCAAGGGCGAAATCACAATCCCCACACCCGAACGAACGAGCGCAGGCACCTGATAACAAAGGGATTTTCCGGCACCAGTGGGCATGAGCACCAAGGCATCACCGCCACCAATCACATGCTCAACAATCGCCTGTTGGTCGCCGCGAAACGACTCATAGCCAAACACCGTGGCTAGCACCCGTGCGGCGCCAGATTCGGCCTTTGCATCAATCGTCATTGTCATGCCGGTATTGTAGGGGATTCACTCAGCGTACACGTAGACAAAGAAGATCATTTCAATTGATTTCAAGCCGCTTGCCCAAAACCGCGCCGCGTTGCACACTCTCGTCATGGATTCTCGAACTGGCACTGAACCGCGCATCAAGATTTTAGTGGTCGACGACGACCCTGCTCTGCGTCAACTGCTCGCTGATTACTTGAACAAGCATGGCTTTGACACCCTGCTTGCGCCTGACGCGACCGATCTCGCAGCGCGTATCTTACGGTTTGCACCCGAATTGATCGTGCTTGATCGCATGATGCCCGGGGGGGACGGGGCAGAGGCGTGCCGCGCCCTGCGTGCGCAAGGTGAAGACATCCCCGTCATTCTGTTGACCGCACGCGATGAATCGGTTGACCGCATTATCGGCCTTGAGGCCGGCGCCGATGACTATGTCGGCAAGCCATTTGACCCACGCGAACTACTCGCTCGGATTCAAGCCGTTCTGCGCCGTAAGCGTGGCGCCTCCGCCCTCACTAAGCATGCACCGGTGCAGTTTGGCGCCTTCACGTTCGATCCGGTGATGCGGCAACTGCTGCGCGGCACTGAAGTCGTTAAGCTAACCGGTGGCGAAATCAATCTGCTTGAAGCGTTAATTCGCAACCCAGGGAAACCTCTTTCACGCGAACGACTGCTGACGCTGGCTCGTGATGATGAATCCGGTGAGCGCAATGATCGAGCCATCGACATTGCCATTTTGCGCTTGCGTCGCGCCCTTGAAGACGACCCCAAACAGCCTCGCTGGATACAAACGGTTTGGGGTACCGGTTACCGCTTTTCACCGTGAACCCGCTTAAGTTTTTACTGCCGCAATCGTTTCGCTCTAGGCTGGTGCTCTTAGTGCTGGCAACGGTGCTTGCCGGTCAGGCCGCAACCCTGTATCTCGTGTCGATCTACCAACGGGATCATGCTCAGACTGTGGCGTTAGATTTACTGGCCACCACGATTCGTACGCTGCAGTACTCAATGGAGCACGTGCCTCCGCCCGAACGTGCAGAGTTCGTGCGTCAGGCCTCTCAAGGACATTGGCGGATGTGGTCTAAGCCGTTGCCCAACGACGCGCGGCTGCAACGCAGAGCCTCCAGAAACGAACAGGCCGCAACGCGCATGCCTCAGCCTAGGGATGGGCAAGCCCCGCGCACTCCCGGCCCAGCCTCAAATACACATGGCGCTCAACCCCGATCTTTAGAGCCTTCGGCACCACTTGCGCCGCCACCCACAAAAGGATCTTCCGCCGCACTTGCACCGGCTGAGCAACCCCCGCTACTCGCACCAGTCAAACCGGGCCCACGCGAAGAGTTTGCTTCAGACGATGTCAGACGTGGACTTGCCAGGCTGATTGGGCGTTTAAATAATCGTTTAAGTGGGGACAGTCGTGTGGCGCTGTCGCGCGGCCCGATTCCAGAAATTTATATTTCGCTCACACGACCTAACGAAACCGAACTGCCTCGCCATCGTGAGTGGCTAGTCATTCCGCTCGATAGGATTGACCCCCCGTTGGCCACCTCGCTCATCACCTGGTGGCTCAGTGGGCTTGCACTTCTGTTGCTGCTGGCCGCCTGGTTTTCGTGGCATATCACGCGGCCAATCACACACTTGGTGGACGCGACCGATCGTCTGGCTGCTGGAAAGCCCGCACGCGTTGAGCCCGCCGGACCTGCCGAAATCAAACGCCTGGGCGAACGTTTTAACGCCATGCTCGAGGCGCTCAGCCAATCAGAAGCGACTCGGCGCACGCTGCTGGCTGGGTTACCGCATGATCTGAAAGCACCGCTATCGCGTATGTGGCTGCGTATTGAGATGAGCGAAGACGCCTCGCTGAAAGACGGGATGCGCAAAGACTTACAAGACATGCAACAAATGGTGGATCAGTTTATTCAGTACTTACGAGGCTCTGACCCAGCGACTTATCATTTTGCGACTTTCGCCCTCAATGACTGGGTAAGTGAACGTGTCGCAAACTGGAGCGGCACGCGCAATGAGGTCATATTAGTGGGCGCACCTACACCGGTCATGGTTAGCGCAGATGGGGCGGCGCTTTCGCGCCTGCTTGATAATTTAATCAGCAATGCGCTGCATCATGGTGCGCCACCCGTAGAAGTGTCTTTGAGCTCTGTTGACAATTGGGCGGTGCTCACCGTGACGGATCACGGACCAGGCATCCCACCCGAGCGGCGCGCCGAAGCGATCAAGCCCTTTGTACGCCTCGACGAGGCTCGCACGCGAACCGGTAACGTGGGCTTAGGCTTAGCGTTGGCCGAGGCGGTTGCCGTAGCCCATGGCGGAACGCTCACACTTGATCGAGCGACTGATCACGTTGGACTCAAGGTTGAGTTGCGCTTGCCGCTGGCGGCTTAGTGGGGTGCGCGACCAAACAGCCCCCGATAGGTCATCAGATTAAAAATTACCATGATCGGTAAAGCTACGACCGTGGCTGCCAACACAAGTTGTAGCGAACCTTGCGCCGCTGCAGCGTCCCACAGCGTCAGGTGATCCAGAATCACAAACGGAAACATACTGTAGGTCAAGCCGCTCAGCATTGCGCAAAACAAAATCAAACACAAGGCAAAGGGCAACCATACTAAATTACGGTAGCGCGGCTGCACCACTCGGCTCAAGCTCATATCAATGCCCACAAAGCACACCAGCATGAGCAACCAAACTGGGGCTGCCATGACAAGATTGGTGGCACTGCTCCATTTATAAAAAATAGCTGGGTTTGCCAAACCCAAGGCAATTGAAACGGCGACCATACCGGCAGCAGCCCAGCGAATCGCGTGACGCGCCCAATGTGCAGCGAACAACTGCAACTCATCTTGCAAGCGCATGACCAACCAACAGGCACCCAGCAAGCCATAGCCAGCGACCGCACACAGTGCAATAAAACCGGTAAACCAAAGTGCGGGGGCATCTTGCTTGGCCCCCAAAACCAGTTGTGAGATCAAAGCGCCGTGACCCACTGCAGTCAACAGCGAGCCAAGCCAAAACAAAGCAATCCAGCGACCGCGCTTGTCGGTGGCTGCCCGAATGCGAAACTCAAAGGCCACACTACGCAGCATGACTCCAAGCATTGTCAAGGACATGGGTACATACAACACCCCCAGCACTTCACCCCAGGCGAGGGGAAACGCCGTCAAGAACAACCCAAGCGCCAACAACAGCCAAAAGCCATTGGCATCGCGCAAGGGGCTTAAGACAACCATCAGTTGCGAGCGTGATTGCTTGGGCGCTAGCAGCACCAACACCCCCACACCGATATCGAAACCATCAAATAACGCTGCGCCAACAATCAAAACAAAGAGCAGCGCCATCATGAGCAACGGCATCCAGAACGCCGGATTCCCCACATTTAGACCCAACGAAGCCGCCAAAGCATCAATCATGGACGCATCCCTGGTTTGCGCACCGGGACAACGCCGAAACGCGCCGCATGCCAAAGCATTTGAAGAAAACCAGTGAGCATGACCGCGTAGGCGGCGACGGCCCCAGCCAAGACCCAGGCCAGGGTGGCTGGGGCAACGCTGGCCAGCGCATCTTGTTGCAACAAAGTGCCCCACACCAAATAAGGGGATCGCCCCAAGTCTGAGAGATTCCAACTGCACAGCCACGTTAAAGCGCCCAGGCTACCGGCCCATACTTGCACACGCAGTAACCACTTCGGCTGACGCGACGGTTCAAACCCCTGCCTGAGCCCCACCAACAGTGTCACGATAATCAACAGGCTCGCTAAACCACCAGCTAACAACGCGGCGCGCAAGAGCCAAAACAAAAGCACCACGGGTGGCAGCAAATCACCCGCCAGATCCAATCCGGCGACGCTGGCATCCGCCTGCTTGCCTAACCACCGCTCAGGGTTGAACTCAGAGGCCCAAACCACCTCGGTTGAACGTTCTTGCAGCCTAGGTAAACCGAGCCACACCCAAGTCGGGGTGGCCGAACTCTGCCAGACTCCTACCTGAGCGGCTGCAACAGCGGGTTGATAGCGAGCCACCATCCTGGCATTACCATCGAAAGCCGCCCAATACAGCATCAGCGCGCCAACCGATAAGAGCAGCCCCATACGAAACGACAAGCGCTCACCCTCGTCAAGCGGTCGGCGTAACGCCTGCCAGGCCGTCACTCCAAGCAAAAGCAGCCCAGCAAACAGAAACGCACCCGCCACGAAACCCGCTGAACGCCACAGCACGAACGGAGTCAGGATGATTTCGTTCCATTCATACACTTGATAACGCCCGTCGATTAACCCTGCGCCTACGGGCGCTTGCGCCCAGGTATGCAACACGACGGCCCAAAACAACGTCATCGTCAAGCCAAGGGCAACCATTAGCACCGCACAAAAATGCGCTTTGGCGGATACGCGACGCTGCCCAAACAGCACCACCCCCATAAAAAGCGACTTTGTGACAAAAAAAGTGGTGAGACCGAAGGCCAGCAAGGGCCCAGCCACGTTGCCGGTACGTTCAATCAACTCAGGCCACAGCGTGCCTAGCTCGACGAGCACCGGCAAGGCTGTCGCCAGCGCCAAAAAAAAGGACAAGGCAAAAATTCTGACCCAAAACCGGTAGGCGGTGGTCCAGCCAGTGTCTGGAGCTTTCCAGGCACGAAAGCGGAACACACACAAAATCCAGCCCAGCGCCATGGCGAGCGCAGCGAACAGGACGTGCATGTTCAGACTCAAAGCGAATTGAGCACGGGCGAGAAAAAGTGCTGAAATTTCCATGATTTGAGCTAGTGTAGACCGGTCGTGGCAAAATGACCCTTTCAAGACGGCTTTAATACTCAAAATCCTGTATGACGACAGACTCTGTTTCACCGGTAACGACCAATTTTTTACGCAATATCATTGAAGCCGACTTGGGCGCCCAGCGCTTTGCGGGCAAGCTGTGGGCCGGCCAGCCAGGGCCAGCGTCTGTACAGGCAACGGGTTTGCCCGATCCCGCTAAGATCCGCACGCGGTTTCCGCCCGAGCCCAACGGCTATCTGCATATTGGTCACGCCAAGAGCATTTGCCTGAACTTTGGCTTGGCGCGCGACTATGGTGGCGTGTGCCATCTGCGTTTTGACGACACGAACCCCGAAAAAGAAGAGCAAGAATACGTCGATGGCATCATTGACGCGGTCAAGTGGCTAGGTTTTAACTGGCAGTCAAATGGCAGCGAGCACCTGTTTTTTGCTAGTGATTATTTTGGTGTGATGTATGACTGCGCGTTGGCGCTGATTCAAGCTGGTCATGCCTACATTGACGAGCAAAGCCCCGAACAAATGCGCGCCATGCGCGGCACACTCACTGAGGCCGGCCAAAACTCGCCTTGGCGCGAGCGCCCTGCCGCTGACTCAACCCGCTTACTGAATGAAATGCGTGAAGGCAAGCACGCCGACGGCAGTATGGCATTACGCGCAAAAATTGATATGGCGTCGCCCAATATCAATATGCGCGACCCCGTCTTGTATCGGATCCGGCACGCCACCCACCATCGCACCGGCGACAAGTGGTGCATTTACCCGATGTACGCCTTTGCCCATCCGATCGAAGATGCGCTCGAAGGCATCACCCACAGCATCTGCACGCTAGAGTTTGAAGACCAGCGGCCGTTTTACGACTGGACGCTGAATCGCCTGCACGAGCTTGGCAAGTTGGCTGCCCCCTTACCCCACCAGTACGAGTTTGCCCGGCTCAATATGAGCTATATCGTGACGAGTAAACGCAAACTCCTGCAACTGGTCAAAGAGGGTCACGTCACAGGTTGGGACGACCCCCGTATGCCCACGATTGTGGGGTTGCGCCGCCGCGGCTATACGCCCGAGGCCTTGCGCCTGTTCTGCGAACGTACAGGTGTCTCTAAAAATAACGCTCGCATTGACTACAGCCTGTTGGATCAAGCCCTACGCGAGGTGCAAGACCCAGTTGCGCCGCGTTCGGTGGCGATTCTTGATCCCTTAAAGCTTGTCATTACCAATTTTCCAGAGGGTCAGGTCGAACCTTGTCAGGCGCCACGCAACCCGCACGACCCGCAGGCGGGTCAGCGTCAGTTTGGGTTTACCCGTGAGCTGTGGATTGAACAAGAAGACTTCGCTGAGGTGCCGCCGCCCAAGTACTTCCGGTTGTTTCCAGGCAACTCGGTGCGCTTGAAGTACGGCTATGTGGTCACCTGCACAGGTTTTGTCAAAGATGCCTCAGGCAAAGTGACCGAAGTGCACGCCGAGTACAACCCTGACACCAAGAGCGGCACGGCCGGCTCAAATGCCATCAAGGTCAAAGGCACCGTGACTTGGATTAGTGCGGCACAAGCCATCCCCGCTGAGATTCGCCTGTACGACCGCCTGTTTTCAGAGCCTTTTCCAGATGCGGGCGACAACGACTTTTTGACTTGTCTGAACCCAAATTCGGCGCAAAGCGTCACGGCTTGGCTTGAACCAGGTACGGTCGCCACTGCTGGCGTGGTGTCTCAGTTTGAACGCCTGGGCTACTTTGCCGTCGACTCGGTTGACTCAACCCTTGAGCGCCCCGTTTTTAATCGCGTCACGACCTTAAAAGATACGTGGGCTGCTGGCGTCTGAGTTATCATTCTTAGCTATGACGATAGAAATTTCAGCCCTCGATTTTAAAAGTGCGACGCTTTACGCGATTCGTGTGGTGCTGCAACACGCTGATACCGAAGGGCTGATCAAGGCGCTTAAAAAACGTATGGCAGACGCCGGGGCGTTTTTTGAAAATGAACCCGTAGTCGTTGACGCCGGCGCGGTCGATGAGGTCGTTGACTGGCCCCCCTTACTTAAGGCCTTTGCCGAGCATCGCCTGCCCGTGATTGGCGTGGTGGCGCATGGCGAAAATCTGGCCGCAGCAAAAGCCTGTGGGTTGACTGCGGTTGACTTATCGACCAGCCCCGTGCGCAATGCCTCAGATACGCAAACAGCGGCCGCTGTGGCCGAGCCCGTCACGGCTAATGTCCCAACGCCGGCCGCGGCGGATGGGGTAGCGGGCGCTGCACACCCTACAGCAGGCTCCGCCGAGAACACAGATCAAGCCGCAGCGGCGAGCGTCACAGCAAACACTGATACCCCAGCCGCAGTGCCCACCATGGTGGTGCGTGGCCCCTTACGTTCAGGTCAGCGGGTGTATGCCCGCCAAAGTGACTTGATCGTCATGGGTGTTGTCAGTCGTGGCGCCGAGGTGATCGCCGATGGCAATATTCATGTTTACGGCCCGCTGCGCGGCAAAGCCATGGCGGGCGCGCGCGGCGACACGGCAGCCCGTATTTTCACCACCGGGCTTGACGCCGAGCTAGTCGCCGTTGCAGGTATTTATCGTGTGATTGATTCAAAGTTACCCACCGAGTTGCACCAACGCCCGGCGGTGATTCAGCTTCAAAAAGACGCATTGCATCTGACGCCGCTTGAAAAGTAGTCGACTAAGTTTTTGTCGCTTTTGCCGTTGATTCAATGTGAAGTATTGCCAGTTTTTAACACCGCGACCGTTTATTCTTGATGAACTGTCGTTTGTCTGTAGCACTGCAGTCATTTATTTTTAGTGAACTATCGTAGTCTCATATAAGGGTTAGTTTGTCATGACACGTATCGTAGTGGTGACCTCAGGCAAAGGTGGCGTCGGCAAAACCACCACCAGCGCCAGTTTTTCTTCTGGCCTGGCCATGCGTGGCTTCAAAACAGCCGTGATCGACTTTGACGTGGGCTTACGCAATCTTGATTTGATCATGGGTTGCGAGCGACGCGTGGTCTATGACTTTGTCAATGTGATTCAAGGCGAAGCCACATTAAATCAAGCGCTGATCAAAGATAAAAACCTTGATAACCTTTTCATTTTGCCGGCCTCGCAAACGCGCGATAAAGATGCCTTGTCAAAAGAAGGTGTCGAAAAGGTTATCAATGACCTCAAAGGCATGGGCTTTGATTACATTGTGTGTGATTCGCCTGCCGGCATCGAAACAGGGGCCCTGTTAGCCGCCTATTTTGCTGATGATGCATTGGTTGTCACCAACCCAGAGGTCTCGTCGGTACGCGACTCGGATCGTATCTTGGGTATTTTGGCGTCAAAATCGCGTCGCGCCATCGAAGCCGATGAGCCGATTAAAGAATACCTGCTGCTCACCCGCTACAACCCCAAGCGTGTCGAGGACGGCGAGATGTTGTCGCTCAAAGACATCGAAGACATCTTGCGTATCAAATTGATTGGTGTGATCCCTGAGTCTGAGTCTGTTTTGCAAGCGTCTAATCAAGGCTTGCCTGCGATCCACCTCGAAAATACCGATGTGTCTGAAGCGTATCGTGACGTTGTCGCGCGCTATCTGGGCGAAGAAAAACCGCTACGCTTTGTCGACTACGAAAAACCAGGCCTGTTTAAGCGCCTGTTTGGAGGCAAATGATGTCTTTTCTGTCTTTTTTGCTTGGCGAGAAGAAAAAGACCGCCACGGTTGCCAAAGAACGCCTGCAGATTATTTTGGCTCACGAGCGCGGCGGGGAAAGTGCAACCCCTGATTACCTGCCCGCCTTGCAACGCGAGTTGATCGCAGTTATTTCTAAGTACGTCAAAATCAATCCCGAAGACATCAAGGTTAACCTTGAACGACAAGACAGCCTTGAAGTGCTTGAAGTCAAAATTGAGATGCCGCAACGCTGAGATCGCACTCAAAGCGAGTCACTACGGCAGCTTGAAAGAACCCCAAAACGTTGAGCACTCGTTCAATGTTTTGGGGTTTTTGCTAATAAAAGCGCCCTTGTGAAATGAAACTTAAAAGATATCTTGGCTTAATTGTTCTGTCTGGTCTGTTGACAACCGCTCAGGCCGAAGAACCCGCCATCCGACAAGACTACATCACGGGTGCGCTCAGCTCGTTTCCGTTTGATCGTCATCAGTTTGCTGAAGTTGCTCAGCCTCTTGCCTTGAATCAGGCAAGCGCATTGACAACAAATCAACAAATCATTGTTGAGTTAGCCAAAAAAGCTTTTGATGATGATTCATTTGCCTTGGGGATGATGCTGGTCGAACGCGGACAAATTCTATTTCAGCAATTCAAGAAAGGCACCGATCACAAGACAAAATTTTTTTCGTACTCGATGGCAAAAAGTTTAACCGCCATGACTGTGGGGCAAGCGCTTTGCGCAGGTCAATTCAAATCGCTTGATGACCGTGCCGGTCGTTATGCAAAAACCATCGACCAGACTGTGTTTGGCCAAGCAACGTTGAGACAACTGCTCACCATGAGTAGCGGCGCTCGCGCCCCAGACGAAGACGGCGGATCGTTATTTGGCGAATGGAATGACATCACCACGAGTCGCATTTCGATTGACGCCCTCTTAAAAAAATACGGCAATGACAAAGCCAACGCCAATATTTTTTCTTATAACAATAGCGATACTAATGCCTTGATGCTGGCAGTGAACGGCGCAAGTAACTTTGCACAATTATTTGAGCAAAAGGTGTGGCAACCCAGCCAGCCGGAACAAGCCGCAACCTGGCTCACCGACAAGCAAGGGCAGCTCTATGCTGCCGCTGGCTTTGGCGCAGTCTTGCGCGACTGGGCACGCTTGGCGATGCGCTCGATCGCCTTGCTCAAAGGCGCTGATGGCTCCTGCATGACAGAGTTTATGCAACAAGCTACCACCAGCCAAACCTCAGACACGGTTAAACAACGGGTTTGGGATTACGGTTATCAAACGTGGGTTGCCAAAAAGAGCTGGGGGATACCCGTCTACGCCTGGCAAGGGGCCTATGGGCAATCTGTACTCGTTGATCCCGCGCATGAGCGGATTGTTATTATCTTCAGGTACAAAGCTCAAGAAGCAAGCTATCGGGCCGTCGGCGGCTTGTTTGCCCGTTGGGCTCGCATGCCGACTCAATAGTCGATTGCGGCGGTTACGTCTTGGGATACAACAACGCTCTCCCACCCGAAATAGGCACGCACCCTTAAGTTGCGTGACACGGCTCGTCACGACGGATCCGCTCAACCAAGAGAAACGGTGCGAGCTCTTTTTTTTGAGATATGATCATCTGAGGCGACAACCCTCTAATCTGAACTTTTCAAAATAATTAAAAAGTCTGATGAACATTGCAAAATCCTTTCTTTCGCGCGCGCTCAGTCATCCTGACCTGCGCGCGCTCACTTGTGGCAAACAAACGCTCACCTATGGCCAGCTTGCCCAGCGCGTACATGGCTTGGCCGGGGGGTTGTTAAACACGTTACATCTTGCGCCCGGCGCGCGCGTGATCCTCTGTATGGAAAACCGTAACGCGTTTATCGAGGTACTGTTTGCCACCTGGACTGCGGGGCTCTGTGCAGTTCCTGTCAACGCCAAGCTGCATCCGCGCGAGGTGAAACCGATCGCGTTAGATTCTGGTGCCGCCGTGATTTTCACTAGCGCCTCGTTATATGCAGGGTTAGCCGAAGCACTTGCTGATCTGCCTGGTCAAAGACAGCTCATTGTGGTGGACGATGACGCCTACGAAGGTTATGTACGCTCAGCCCCCGTACCTTGCGCCTCAATGTTGCCCGATGATCTTGCCTGGATTTTTTATACCAGTGGTACCACCGGTGTCCCCAAAGGTGCGATGCTGTCGCACCGCAATCTCATCACCATGAGCTTGCAATACGGCGCCGATGTCGACTGTGTGCGCCCAGGTCAAACCATGTTGCATGTGGCACCGCTTTCGCACGGCGCTGGGCTCTATGCTCTGCCCCATTTATTTGGTGGTGGGCATCAAGTGATTGAAGCAAGCTTCAGTACTGATCTGGTCTTTGAAGCCTTACAACAGTATCCAGATGTCACCTTATTTGCCGCACCCACCATGCTGTCACGCATGATTCGCTCAGCAGAAGGTATTAAAAACCCTGCGGGTAATCTACTGACCGTGTTTTACGGTGGCGGTCCAATGTACGTCAGTGACTTGCTGCAGACTCTTGATTTGCTTGGGCCGCGCCTAGTACAAATTTATGGGCAAGGTGAAAGCCCCATGACCATGACCGCGCTGTCTAAGATGGATCACGAGGGACCGCGTGATGAGGCACACTTGGCGCGCCTAGCGTCTTGCGGCACAGCGCGCACTGGTGTCGAAGTGCGCGTGGTCGGCGAAGACGGGCAAGAGTTGCCACCAGGTGAACTGGGTGAGGTGGTGTCGCGCAGCGATACCCGCATGCTCGGCTACTGGAACAATCCCAAAGCCACAGCGTCAGCCATCAAAGACGGCTGGCTTTGGACTGGCGACATCGGCACCATGGATGCCAAGGGTTACCTCACACTACGTGATCGCTCAAAAGATATGATCATTCGCGGTGGCTCAAATATTTATCCGCGCGAAATCGAAGAAGTCCTGTTACGTCACCCTGCCTTGGCAGAGGTATCGGTCGTGGGTCGTGAAGAACCAGACCTAGGCGAAGAGCCCGTTGCCTTTGTGGTGGTCAAGCCTGGCATGACCGTCACCACCGAAGAAATGGATACCTTGTGCTTGGATAACATGGCGCGCTTTAAGCGCCCACGCGAATATTTCTTCAGCGAAGATTTACCAAAAAATAATTACGGAAAAATTCTTAAAACAGAGCTGCGCAAGCAACTCGCCAAAGGAAAATAATCATGCGTGACGTCTTTGTAGCGGGTATCGGCTCGACGAGCTTTGGCAAGCATATTGCCACACCGATTGAATCCTTGGCCGTTGAGGCCGCGGCACGTGCCATCGTTGAATCAGGTATCGATCGCGAGCGTATCGGTGCTTTGTATTTAGGTAACTTCATTAGCGGGCCGCTCAATGGCAAAGAAGTCTTGGCCGGTATCGTGGGCGAGCGACTCGGCTTAGGCAATATCCCCTGCACCAAGGTAGAGGGTGCCTGCGCCTCGGGCGGTATCGCCTTTAGGCACGCTTGGATCGCAATCGCCAGCGGTATGTGTGATGCGGTGATGGTGGTGGGTGTTGAAAAAATGACTCACGCCTCAACCGCTGAAGTGACCTCGGCCTTGAACTGCGCCATGGACAACGAAAACGATGGACCAAGCGGCCTGACGTTTCCGGGGTTGTTTGGCATGGCATGGCGCATTCATGCCAGTCAGTACGGCACCACGCGTGAAGATATTGCCTCGGTCGTTATCAAAAACAAAGCCAATGGTTTGAAGAACCCACTCGCGCAAATGGGTGCGTCGCTCACCCTTGAACAAATTTGTGCATCAGCCATGATCGCCGACCCCTTGCAAATGTTCGACTGCTGCCCAGCCAGCGACGGTGCCGCAGCGATCGTGCTGTGCGCCGAGCCCTTGTTGTCGAGTCAAGCACGGCAAAACAAAATTCGGGTGTTGGCCTCGGCACAAACCAGTGGCTCACCTCGTATCGCCAATCACCCTGACCTATGCTCGTTTGAAGCCACCGTTACTGCGGCACAAAAGGCCTACGAACAATCGGGGCTTAAAGCCAAAGACATCGACGTTTGTGAATTGCATGACTGTTTTTCAATCGCCGAGATTATCGATAGCGAAGACTTGGGCTTAGTGCCTCGTGGTCTGGGTGGCAAATGGGCCGCCGAAGGTCGCACCGGTATGCAAGGTGATGTCGCCATTAACCCTAGCGGTGGTTTGCTCGCTAAGGGGCACCCTGTGGGCGCAACCGGCATTGGGCAAATCTACGAGGTCGTCAAACAATTGCGCGGCGAGCACACTAATCAAGTCGCGAATGCCCGTATCGGCATGACGCATAACCTAGGCGGTACTGGCGTTGCCTGCACCGTCAATATTTTGGGGCGCGATTGATCATGTCGAACTCAACTCTTTTTAAGCCAGAGATGCTGACCTTTCATCAATGCGCCAAATGCGGTACCTTGGATGCGGCCTGCATTAACACCTGCGCGAAATGCTTGGCTAGTGAAATGAATCCAGTGCAAATCGCCGGCGTAGGTAAGTTGGTGAGTTGGACCACAGTGCGGAAGCCACCTTTACGTTTTAAGGCCGACGGCATGTATCACGTAGGCGTGTTTGATTTGGATAACGGCTTTCGGGTGACCGGTCGCTTTTTACCCGAAGACGGCGACCAGCTTGGTGATCGTGTCATTGCCGTCCCTACCACCATAACCGAGCCAACAGGGCCCATCACACCAACGTTTAGAGTGCAAAAGAATGTCTGATATCTCTTATGAAAAGCATGGCGCAGTGCGACTGATCACCATCAATCGCGCTGACAAAATGAATTCGTTAAATTTTGCCGCGAACGATGAACTTGTGGCCGCGTGGCACGAGTTTGATAATGATGACTCGGCGCGCGCCGCAGTGATTACAGGCGCAGGCGATAAGGCGTTTTGCGCAGGTGCTGACTTAAAAAATTACACCATCGATTTTGCTCGCGCACCGGCACAAGAGTTTCGTAAAAAATACACCAACGGCCCGGGCTTTGGCGGCATCACACGTAACCTTGATATCGACAAGCCCATTGTGGCCGCAGTCAACGGTTTTGCGATTTCGGGCGGTTTTGAATTGTCGCTGGCCTGCGATATACGCTTTTGCTCTCCCAACGCAGAGTTTGCGTTGCAAGACGCTAAGTGGGGGTTTCATGCCTGCGATGGCGGCTTGATTCGCTTGCCACAGATTGTAGGCATGGGGCACGCCATGGAGATCATCTTATCGGGCGAGCGTGTCGACGCTGAACATGCGTATCGCATCGGCTTAGTCAATCGCATTTACCCACAAGCCGAGTTGCTACAAAAGAGCTTGGCTTACGCCACCATGCTTGCCACGCGCGCGCCGCTGTCGCACCGCTTTGCGAAAGAAGTGGTGCGTCGCTCAATGGGCATGCATATGGACGAAGCCCTGAAATGGGAGTCACGTTCGTTTAGAGATGTTGCCTTTACGGCTGATCTTGAAGAAGGCGTCACCTCTTTTAAAGAGCGGCGCGAAGCAAACTTTAAGGGTAATTAGGGGGTTGTATTTGTCAAAAATCATAGTAGAGTTTTGTACAAGCATCAGGCTAGATAAACGAAAAACACAGTAAGCCTGATCTACAGTTTTGCACAAGCAGCTAGCCTGACAGAAGAGCATGGCAGCTGCCTTGATGAAAAGAGATATTAATCCGGAGACAAAAAATGAAGACAGCCTTCAAACGCAGCATCTGGCAAGCAGCACTCGCCTCAGCCTTTCTCACGTGCGCAGCCACCTCGCTGGCACAAGTCAAAGTGGGCGTCATCCAAGGGCTAAGCGGCCCGCCTGCGATCGTTGACTTTGGCGAGTCGTACCTTCAGGGGATCAAGCTTGCCCTCAAAGATTATCAAGCGGCCGGTGGCAAGACAAAAATTGAACTCGTTGTCTATGATGATGAGGCCAATCCACAGCGTGCAGTGTCTTTAGCGCAACGTCTTATCCAAAATGACAAAGTCCCAGTCGTCATCGGGACTGTGAGTAGCGGCAACGTGTTAGCGATGGCACCGATCTTACAAAAGGCTGGTATCCCTTTGATGGCAGGCCCAGGTATCGCGACCAACATCACCACTCAATTCATTAACGAAAAACCCAGCTACATCTTCAGATGTTCGATGGTTGAAAAGTTTCAGATCGATCAGATGCTGGACTGGGGTGCGAAAAATTTCAAACGTATTGGTTTGATTCACTCAACAACCGGCTATGGTAACTTTGCTGCGAAAGAGATTGAATCCGGGCTCAAAGCACGTGGGGTCGAGTTGGTAGCGATTGAAGCAGCGGCACCTAACGTGAGCGACCTCACCCCTCAAATGGTCAAACTGCGCGACGCCAAGGCAGAACTCGTACTCAATTTCCACGAGTCCTTTGAATTGCC
>CALCPT010000196.1 GCA_937897265.1 uncultured Alcaligenaceae bacterium | reverse complement strand
CAGCGATGATGCAGCGATAGCTACCACGAAACTCTTCCATCGGGTCAAAGGGCGAGGTCGTGGTGCAAAACGCGGTGGTCGCATTGAGGCCGCCGCCGGGTAAGATCAGCATCGGAAAGCCTGAACCAACTTCGCGATAATGGATTTTGGTACTACCTTTTTCGTAGAAGGGCATGGTGAGGTCTCTCGGTTGAGTTGTTGTTATAGTGGGCGAGCAACGCGCTGTTGTTCGAGTTAAAGTATTTACAACATTTTGACATAGCGCGTTATAAAACAAAAATAAAAGAATGTTGAGACGAACATACGGACTACAGCGGTCGCGGCGATCAAGCAGTTGTTACGATCAAGCAGCTCGCAGTAGCCATGGCAAAAACAAAAGGAGCGAACAAACGTGTTTAAAACAATCATCGGTGCAGCCACCCTGCTGTGCAACACCCTTTTATACTGCGGCGCGGTGCAGGCGCAAGAGATCTATCCAAGCAAGCCCATCAAGATTGTCTTGGGCGTCGCCCCAGGCGCTTCAACGGATTTTTTGGCGCGTGAAGTGGGGCGTGGCTTAAGCGAGCGCGTCAAAGTACCGGTTGTGATTGAAAATAAGGCGGGAGCCAATACGATTATTGGCACGAATGCGGTGGCCAAGTCGGCACCCGATGGCTACACACTTTATCTCACAACGATCACAACGGCTATTAACCCCTTTGTCTATACGAACTTGCCGTTCGACTTTAAAAAGGACATGAAAAATATTGTCTTGCTAGGCGTTGCCGATAACGTCTTTGCGGTTACGCCCAAGATGGGTATTAACAACGCTCAAGACATGATTGCCTATGCGAAAAAAAATCCGGGTCAATTTACTTATGGCTCGTCGGGTGTCGGCACGATTCACAATCTGTTAATGGAACTCATCGCTGACCGCACACAGGTTCAGGTAAACCATATCCCCTATAAAGGTGCGATGGCAGCCGTGACCGATGTGTTGGGGGGTAATCTGATGGGTTACTTTGGCACGATCTCTGCGCAGCGTGAGTTCATCAAGCGTGGTGATCTGAAGCCCTTGTTTGTTACGTCAGCGAAACGATCGATTTATTTACCCGAGGTGCAGACGCTTGCCGAGGCTGGCTTGCCGCCGATCGCCACGGGGTATTGGATGGGGTTGTCTGCACCGGCTGGCACCTCAGATGCAATTGTGAATTTGTTAAACAAAGAGATCAATGCAATCTTGCGTACGCCTGAAGTCATTCAAAAATTTAATCAGCAAGCGATTGATCCGATGGGTGGCACACCTGCCGAAATGGATACGTTCTTTGATGAAGAACTAAAGCTGTGGCAGGCCGCTGCCATTGCCGCAAAGATCGTGCCGATTTCTCTTGGTAAGTAATAGCAAGGCAAGAGTCTGAGTCATAGACATATTTGTTTAAGACTCAGGCAAGACTCAGAGTCAAAGACGTCATGGCACTGAGTTTGAGAATCATCTGTGTAAAAGCAAGAGTGATACCAGTAACAAGTGGTTTAAAAGTGTTTGAGAAAATTGTGACAGAGCGTAATCCAACATACGATTTGATTGTGATCGGCGGCGGTATTGCAGGCTTAACGGCCGCCGTGCGTGCGGCTGAACTTGGGTTGCGGCCGCTAGTCCTCGAGCAAGGCGAGGGAGTTGACTACCCTAACAACTCGCGTCAATCCGGTGGGATTTTGCATATCGGCTTTCGAGATCCCTTTCGAGAGGTTCAGGATTTAGAACAACACATTGCACGCGTGACTGCTGGAGAAGCCAAACCTGAACTTGCCAGTGCGTTAGCCCAACACGGCGCCAGACTAATCGCGTGGTTGCAGAGTAAAGGCGCAAAGTTCATGCGCTTTAATCCGCAAGAGGGTTATCGTTGGTGCCTGGCACCGCCTCGTGCTTTAAAGGCCGGGATTGATTGGCAAGAGCGTGGCCCCGATCTAATTTTGCGTCGACTCGCGCTTGAGCTGGTTGAGCGTGGCGGTACGCTGCAATTAGGGGCTCGCGCGGGTGAACTGCTGCTCGAACAAGGTCGCTGCGTGGGCGTACGCGGCGTCTGTCGGGGTGAAGACAAAGTCTGGCGAGCACCTTATTGTGTGCTGGCAGATGGCGGGTTTCAGGCGAATCGTACATTGTTCGAAAAGCATATCGGTGCCTCATTCGATTCTGTATTTCAGCGTGGCGCTCGAACTGGTCGGGGTGATGGGTTAACGATGGCGTTAGCTGCAGGGGCAACGTTAACCGCAGGCAATCGCTTCTATGGTCATGTGTTGTGCAGCGATGCCAAACATAATGATCAGGTTTGGCCGTACCCCGAAGTGGATGCGCTGGCGACGGCAGGCATAGTGATCGATGCCACCGGCAAACGTTTTGTTGACGAAGGTCGTTCTGGCGTTCACCTCGCCAATGAGTTGGCGGCCAGTGCAACGACAACAACATTATTTGCAGTGTTCGACCAAACCATTTGGGAGGGGCCTGGCACCTCTGCGCGCATACCAGCAAACCCATTGCTTGAGCGCGCGGGCGGTACGATCTTGCGCGCCGAGACAGCAGCTGAGTTGGCCGAAAAAATGGGTGTACCCATTCAAGCGTTTGTTGATACCGTGACGCAATACAACCGCGCGTTAGCAGAAGGTAGCTTGCAGACGCTACCTACCCCGCGCTCGGTGAAGGTTGAGCCCCTGCCGATTACGCGGGCGCCTTTGATGGCGATTCCGATTTGTCCTGGTATTACCTACACGATGATTGGTATCGATATCGATGCTCAAGCGCAAGTGCTAGATGCCAACGCAACACCGATCCCGGGGCTGTTCGCGGCAGGCGCTACCACCGGCGGGCTCGAGGGGGGTAAAGACTCTGCCTACATTGGTGGGCTGATTAAGTCAGGTAGCTTTGGCTTGTTGGCAGCCGAACGCATTGCGAGTCTTGAAGGCAAACAGATGTTGATTGAACAGCCTAAGCGCAATGACATCACTCTTGGCGCACAAACAAGCGCAGATGCGGCGACCAACGCCGGCGTAGACGCTGGTCGGGCCGGCAGTCAACACGCGGGCGTCGCGAGTTCTTCCGCAAAGGGTTATACACAAACAGTTTACGGGCTGGCACGTTTTCCGATCTTGCACGCCACGATTAAATTCGGAAAACCGGTAGCGGTAGGTTTATCCCTAGTGGTGGCGGCGCTGATCTACACGCTATTATCAAGCTCGCTAGGTTGGTTGAGTGTGCCCTTGGCGATTGCTATAGGCGTGTTTGTGCTGATCGTTGTGTTGGGTATTGTTGAGCTCGTCAAACTCGTGACAGAGTTTTTAATACCAGAGTAACTGTTGGGCGCCAATCATCAGAATAATCTGCCCGATGTAATTAGCAAAGATTGACATAGTCGAAAGCGAAGATTTAGGATGCAAACCATAAAAATTAACTTGCAATGGGCAAAGCGTCTTTGGCGCCCAGAGTCACGATTTTGACGGTGCGTAGTTCAAATAAACAACTATTCAAAACTCAAGAGACAATATGAAAGACCTCACAAAAAAAATACTCATTGGCTTAACGCTGATGTCTACGCTTGAAGTGGCGCACGCCGCATACCCTGATCAACCGATCAAACTTGTTGTGCCATTTCCGGCAGGTGGGACGACTGACGTGTTGGCCCGTACCTTGGCTGTTAAGTTATCTGAACGCGTGGGCCAATCGGTCGTCGTTGAAAATAGAGCTGGTGCGGGTGGCACGATCGCAGCGTTAGCTGTCGCAAGAAGTGCTCCGGATGGCTACACTTTTATCTTAGGGACTTTTGGTACTCACGCTGTGAATCATGCGTTGGCTAAGAATCCGTCTTACCATCCGCTCAATGATTTTTCGGCGATTACCACCGTAGCTGAAGTCCCCAACGTTCTTGTCGTATCCTCAAAGTCTCCGTATAAGACCATGGCAGATTTGATTGCAGCGGCAAAAGCGAAGCCAGGTGAACTGAGTCACGCCAGTACAGGGATTGGTGCTTCACCGAGTTTGAGTTTTAATGTTTTAAAGCTGATGAGCAAGATTGATGTGATTGAAGTGATGTACAAAGGCGGAGCCCCTGCAATGACTGCAATCTTTGCGGGTGAAGTCACGTTTGGCTTTGATGGTGTCACAACTTCAACACCACACATCAAAGCTGGTACGCTGCGTCCCTTGGCCGTGAGCAGCTCGTATCGCATCCCGACGTTTCCCGATGTTCCTACGGTTGCCGAAAGTGGCTATCCCGGGTTTGATGTCGCAGCTTGGTATGGGATATGGGCAGCCGCGAAAACCCCTGCTGCCATCGTCAATAAAATGAACGCCGAATTTAATGCCATCTTGAAGATGCCAGACGTTCGCGAAAAGTTTGAAGGTGCCGGTGCAAAGATGATGGGTGGCTCTGTCGAAGATTTTGTCGCCTTTAACAAAAAAGAGTTTGACCGTTGGACAGCTTTTATTCGTGCTAGCGGGATAACATTGCAAGATTGAAGCCACACTGGAGCATTGAGAATGAGTCGACTTGTCACGAAACTTAAACTATTACTGTTTAAGTTGTCGCCTCATCTCGCCCTGACTTTGGGCGTTGAGTTTCCGTTGAAATCTGAAAATCGGTTGTTTCTTGAAAATCAAATTTTTGCGTTGCTCAACGCACGCTTTAAGCAACAGAGCGCGCGGGCGCGTTGCCTGTTTTTAGGCACGGATAAGCGTAGCTGGCATTACCCTAAGTGCCTAGATGCTGAGTTGTATACGATGGATATCGAGCCTAAAAAAGCGATTTACGGTAATCGCGGGCATCATACGATTGGGTCAGCAGGCGAGCTGTTGCAATATTATGCGCCGCGCTCGTTTGACGCGGTCATTGCCAATGGCTTGATCGGCTTCGGGATGAACCAATTGCAAGATTGCGAAGCGCTTCTGGGTAGCGCACACGCGGTGCTCAAAGATGATGGCCTGTTAGTGCTGGGATACAACGATGGCGCTGAATTTGTGAATTTCAAAGTTCGCGACTCAAAAAATTACAAATTATTTGAAGAATACGTGCCAAATGATCAAACGCTAAACCGTTGCCAGTATGAGTTTGGTGATCACACGTTTGTATTTTTGAAGCCGTTGCAATCAAGTTAGGGTGACCAGGCGACCCGAGTCACAAGTCGACTGTTGCTTATCAACACAAAGCACGAATGAAAAGGATGATTCATGAGTATCGCTAGATCTATCTCTTTGAAATCGAACGTGATGACCGTCGCTCTTGCGGCGTTATTGATGGTAAGCGCAAGCTCTGAGACGCTCGCGCAAAGTTGGCCAGCTGCACGTCCAGTGAAAGTGATTGTGCCTGCAACGCCTGGAGGTAGTTCTGATCCCTTGGCCCGCTTGATGGCCGAAGAGTTAGGGGGTGCTTTAGGTGGCAACTTCGTGGTTGAAAACCGCCCGGGCGCCAACGGTAATGTCGGTGCCTCATATGCGGCCAAGGCCGAGCCCGATGGCTATACGCTTTTATTTTCGTGGCCTGGCACCCTGATCTCTGCAGTCACGATGTATAAGGCAAAGCCCTTTCATCCGATCAATGATTTCGAACCCATCGTCTTGATTGGATCGATTCCCAATGTCATTGCAGTCGATGCCAAACTGCCAATTAGGTCGTTGAACGATCTGACTGAATATGCAAAGAAGAATCCAGGAAAACTAAATTTTGGTTCGACTGGTAGCGGCAGCTCATGGCATCTTGCGGCAGAGCTATACAAAAAGGTAACGGGCGTGCAGATGGTGCATGTGCCTTATACCAGCCCGGCTGCAGTGAACAAAGATTTAATTGGTGGCGATTTACAGGCAGTGTTTCCGGGCACGATGGCGATTGCCAGCCTAGTCAAAGATGGGCGTTTGCGTGCACTGGCGATTATGGCTGACTCGCGCACGAGCGTCTTACCCGATGTACCGAGTACAAAAGAACTTGGGTTTCCAGAGCTTGAATCGACGACTTGGTTCGCTTTTTTAGCACCTAAAGGCACCTCGCCTGAGATTGTGAAAAAAGCGAATCAAACGGTGAACGCGCTGTTAACAAAGCCAGCT
>CALCPT010000195.1 GCA_937897265.1 uncultured Alcaligenaceae bacterium | reverse complement strand
ATCGACGAGGCCTCGCGCATATCATCGGTGTCGGGTTTAAACGCCAAGCCCCACACGCAAATTTTGCGGCCATCTAAGTCTTTACCCATCTTGGCAACAAGCTGCTCAAACAGGTATTGCTTTTGTTTTTTGTTACGTGCCTCAACACCGTTAAGGACGATGGGGTCAACACCCACGCTTTGGGCAATACGCACCAAAGCCTGAACATCTTTAGGAAAGCACGACCCACCGTAGCCGCAACCCGGGCGTAAAAACGCGGGGCCGATGCGTGAGTCTGAACCCATGCCGGCGCGCACGTCTTCAACGTTAATACCAAAGCGATCACACACATTGGCGATTTCGTTCATGAACGAGATGCGGGTGGCCAACATAGCGTTTGAAGCGTACTTAATCAGCTCGGCTTCTTTGACGCCCACAGTCAACAGCTGGCTGTCGTTTTTAACGTAAGGTTTGTAAAGCTTAACCAGTTGCGCCTTGGTGGTCTCGCTTTCGGTGCCGATCACGATGCGGTCTGGATTAAAGAAGTCGTCGATCGCGGCGCCTTCTTTTAAAAACTCGGGGTTGCTGGCCACATCAAAATCAATAAAGCACTTACGCTGAAACAGTTGCCAAGCGACTTCACCTTTGACCAAATCGGCGGTGCCAACAGGTACGGTTGATTTATTGATGATGATGGCGGGGCCGTCTAAGGTTTGGCCGATTTCTTTTGCGGCTGCTAATACATAGCGCAGGTCTGCCGAGCCGTCTTCACCCTGTGGAGTACCCACGGCGATAAAAATCAGATTGGCCGCGTGGCTATCGTTGCCCAGTTTAATGAGGCCGTTTTTGATGCTGTCTGAAAACTTTAAATTGCCACTGGCAATCGAGCCGTCAACCACTTCTTTGAGACCGGGCTCATAAATGGGGATGATGCCTTTTTCAAGGCGAGCGATTTTGCTGGGGTCGGTATCGACACACACGACCGTATTGTCTTTGCTCGACAGGCAGGCTGCGGTCACCAGGCCAACATAACCAGCGCCTACGACTAGGATTTTCATACTCGGGCTCTCAAAAAGGCAATACCTTGTAGTTTAGGCAATTTTTGTGACATCTTTTGTCAAAATCACCCTAGAAAGCAGCTGTTGAGCGCTTTGCGCCCAAGTTTGCCGTTGAATCTGCCTTGAATCGGGTGTTTTTTTCTGTTGCGCGAGCGCAATCCAGCTTTGAACGGTCGTGGCTAAGGCTGCACCCTCGTCACCGGCAAAATACAAGGCATGGTCTTGAGCCACTTCGCGAAACACGGGGATATCGCGGGCAATAATAGGCAAACCGTGGCGCGCGGCCTCAATCAGGGGCAAGCCAAAGCCTTCAGCCTGGCTGGCTGCGATCAGGCAGCTTGCAGCAGAGTAGATTTTTTCAAGGTACTCGTCGCTGGCGGTTTGTACCCAAAACAGCTGGCGGCCCAATTGGGGGTGAGAACTTAAGCGAGTGGTCAGTGCCTCGGTCAACCAACCGGGTTTACCGACAATGATCAAGTTAGCGGCAACGTTTTGCGCCCAAAGTTGCTCGAAAGCGTCTAGCATTTGGCCATGGCGCTTACGGGGCTCGAGCGTACCGACCGCTAAAAAGCTTGGTTGTGCGGCCAATTGCTGTAACAGTTGTGAGCCATCGTCTGGCATCCCTTTGCTGGGGATTGAGCTTTCAATATCCGCCCCAAGGTGAAACCAGTCGATCTTAAGAGTTTGGGCTACAGCTGGCTGGTGTTGTGCTACCCATGCCTTTAATTCAGCAGCGACGGCTTGCGAAATACACACTGCGCCATGCTGTTGAGACACCACCCGCAACCAGTTACCGTATTTTTCAACAAGCTCTGCGGTAAAGGTGTCTTTGAGCAGCAAGGGCAACAGGTCATAGACCACAAAATACACCTGGGCACCGGCTTGGCGGGCTTGGGCAAAGAAATGCTCGTGGTCTTGATCGATGTTGAAATGCAGGTCGAGACCTAAAAAGATATCGCCTTGTTGGGGGTGGATGTAGGTATCTTCGCCTGCCACGGTCTGACTTTGACCAAACATACGCCGCGTAAACGCCACAGCGGTTTTGTAGCCTAACGGTTTGGCGGCATACACCAATTCGACTTTATAGGCGGCCTCAGCGTCTGTTAACAAATGCTGAATCACACTGCGCACGACGCGCTGGATGCCTGACTTTGAGTCAGTGGCGTGCAGCTCGGTAATATCGACAAACAATCTTGGGCGGGTATCTTGCCGAGGCAGCAGACCCGCAACCAAGGCTGCGGTTTCTTGCAGCTCAACGGCAGGGCGCTGCGAGGTTTGCGCAAACGCGGCGATGCGTGTGGTGATTTCAGTGACCAGTGCCACTGCAGAGGGCTGATTTGATTGTGGGCGACAGTATGCGCTCAACGGAGCGCTTGTCTGCGGTACCGTCGATAGCTCTAGCGCTGCAATCGGCTGAACCACCGATCGCGCCTTCGCCCCCAACGCGCCACTCTGCTCTAACCGCTCTAAGGCCTCAAGCGCCTTGCGGGCCGTGTGATCCCACGAAAACGTTTGAACCTGTTTAGGCCCATGCGTAACCAGCATTGCCCGATAGGCTTCATCGCTCAATACCTGGGTAATTTTGCTTGCAATACTTTCAACCGAAAACGGATCAAACAAAGCCTCGGGCAGACCGATCACTTCAGGCACGCTTGAATAGTTTGAACCAATCGTCGGTGCACCGCAGGCCATCGCCTCGAGCGCGGTAAAGCCAAAGCCTTCGCAATAGGTAGGCAAGATGTACGCTTTGCACAGCCCATACAAGGCACAAAGCTCGTGATCGGTGATGCGTTGCGTCACGATCACTTGGCTGGCATCCAAGCCGGCTGCAGCAATCAATTGATTCACATGCTCAAGTTGCGGGGCGTTGAGGCCGCCAGCCAGCACCAGTTGATGGGCTTGCCGAATCTCAGCGGGCTGTGCAGCGTACGCGTGCACCAAGCGATCAATATTTTTGCGCGGGTCAAACGCGCCGCTGTACAACAAAAAGGGGCGCGTGAGACCAAACTTTTGTTTCAGCGCCGTGGCCTGTTCAGCATTTAAATCTACAGCAACGATATCTTCACCCAGCGCCGCAGAGATATTGTGCACTTGGGCCGCGGGCAAACCTAGCTGCGCGATACCGTCGTTGCGCGACGATTCTGAAATCGCAAACCAGAAGTCTGCTTTTTTAAATTGCCACAGACGCTCGTAATACCAATCTTGTGTAGTGGGGTCGACTAGGTACTCGCTTTTGTATAACAGCGGGATCAAGTCGTAGAGCATCGCCACGGTGTACACCGGCGCGAGTTTGCTGACGCTGACGATGGTGTTATCGCCGGGGCTATCGAGCAAACTACTGATGATCAAGACATCAGGGTTGAGGTTTGCAATGAAGGCTTCGCGCAACAGCTCAGAGACGTCTTTGCGCCAATGGTTTTCTGGCTTGCGTAGATCAGTGGGACCGATGCCTGACCAGATTTTGATCGTGCAGTGTGCGCGTTGCTCGCCTAAGGCGTCTTGGGCATAGGCGAGGGACTCTGGAAACAAATCACTGAGTAAGACTACAACTTCGTGCGCGCCTTTATTGCGGATCAGCGCTTTAACAAACGCAAGTGCATAACGCCCGATGCCACGATGACGGCTTTCGTTTTGTGCGCCTTGTAGGTCGACGACGATTTTCATGATCTTGGCGCGCGACTATTTTGCAGCCGCTGATAAATCTCTTGCGCCTCGGGGCTCAAGGTTTCGATGCGCTCGCGCGTTTGATACGCTTGTTGAATAATCGCTGGGTCAAGTGGGATTTTGCGTTGCTCGGCCAACAAGGCCTGACGTTGCGCCACCACCAATGCTTGCTGATGGCTAACTTTTTCTAGATAGCGTTGCACACGACTCAAACCACGGCGGCCTGTGACGCGTGCCAACACTTGGCGCACTAACAGACGATGCATTTTTTCAACGAACGCCACGACGCGCGTGCTAACACCATCTTCTTGAAGCTGTTCAACTTGCTGCTCGGCCCAACGAATCGGGCGCGTGACGCGCCACATAAACGAGCCATGAATCGCAGCCAAGGCCGCTTCAGCACGCGCGGCTGCGGCGGCTGCGTCTTGAATCTTGGTTTCGATTTGTTGATCAAATAAGCTAGCAAGGGTTTCAAGCGACAAGCCGTACTCGTAGTCAAACGCCTTGATGGTTAAGGGCGCTGGCAAACCGGGAAAAATATAATGCGGGTACAAACATTAAAGCATGGCTGTACACCATTATGCGGAATATCTTTATTAACGATTACCGCCGCAAAGCCAAACAGCATACCATACTCGATAACAGTATCAACGACTTTTTATTAAACAGCAACCAGCTGTCTGTAGCCAATACCGCTGAAACCAATTTAAAACTAAAAGAAATTCAGCAGGCTGTTTACAAC
>CALCPT010000194.1 GCA_937897265.1 uncultured Alcaligenaceae bacterium | reverse complement strand
CCGAGCTATAAGAGTATCTTCGGACCTCACTGACTTGACGTGGCTGCAAGCTAGGTCATTGACAATTGCACAAGGCAAGTTTAGCCTTGATGAATTCTTGACCGTCGTAAACCGGACTCGCTTCAATGGCTAATACCAAACCGCTTAAGCCTATCAATATTGCCAAGCGTTACAAGCACATCAAACCAGTGCCGCGCATGCCAAATTTTGCCGCCTGGATCGAGGGCGTCGACCTGACCAAGCCGCTGAGCGAACCAGTCAAAAAAGAGTTGCGTCAGGCGTTGTGGGATTTTGAGGTGATTTTTTTTAAGCCTCAAATTTTGACACCAAAGCAACACGTTGCATTGGCCGGAGTATTTGGCCCAAGCTCTGATGGATCATATTTTGAGCGCAACGTGCACGCGCCCGAACTTGAAATGATTGTGTTTGACGAAAAGCGCCCGCCAACGATCGACAGTTGGCATACCGATATCAGCTGGAAAGAGCAGCCGCCATTGGGGACTGCAATTCAAATTACAGTCACACCACCGGCTGGAGGTAACA
The DNA here is from genome assembly GCA_937897265.1 of uncultured Alcaligenaceae bacterium. Taxonomy (GTDB): domain Bacteria; phylum Pseudomonadota; class Gammaproteobacteria; order Burkholderiales; family Burkholderiaceae_B; genus Zwartia. The sequence continues at coordinate 2,166 of CALCPT010000194.1, read as the reverse complement.
CCTGCTGGATCAGTACGACAAAGGCGTATGAATGGTTGTCACCTGCGATGCAAAAGTATTTAGAGACGTTAAGTGCTGTCCATACTTGGGAAATCGCAAGTTTTAGAGACTCGCTGGCGAAGAAGGGTGATGAAGCCTTATTTGCGGCGCTTAGAGAGTTCAAACCTGTCACTCACCCAGTCATTCGCAAGAATGCTGACTCGGGGCGCAAATATATTTATGTGAACTCTGGCTTCACTAAAAAAATTGTTGGTGTCGATCGCCACGAGGCCGATGGTATGTTGAGATTCTTGTTTGATTGGTTTAAGCGTCCTGAATTTATGGTGCATCACCAATGGGAAACCAATGGCATTGCAATTTGGGATAACCGCTCGACGCAGCATTACGCACTAGCAGATTACTGGCCGCACTTGCGCGTCAATCAGCGCGTGACCTTTGATGATCCGCGCAATGTTGTACAAAAATCCAAAGACGTTAAACGAGTATCGAAAGACAAAGCTCGTACCAAGAAGATTTTGACTGGAGCCTAAAAAATGGTCAGCAAAAAATTGTTCAAAGTCTTGCAAGCGACGTTGGCGCTGTTGAGCAGTTTGCTGATGCAGTCTGTGAGTGCTCAAAGCAGTGGCGTGTATCCAGAGCGGCCGGTCCGCTTGTTAGTTGGGTTTCAAGCGGGGGCGGCCACCGACACTCTGGCTCGAATTCTTGGGCAACACTTAACTGAGCGCTTGAAACAGCCCTTTGTGATTGAAAATAAGCCCGGCGCCGCGACACGGATTGCCATGGAGGCCTTGAGCAAGGCGAGCCCTGATGGGTATACGCTAGCGGTGGCTAACGCTGTGACAACAGTGTTTCCAACGATGTTTGCAGGGATGTCGTTTGAGCCGAATAAAGATTTTGTGCCGATCACTGTCTTGGGTCGTTCACCCTCTTTTGTGGCGGTGAAAGCAAGCTTGCCGATCACAACCTATCAAGAGTTTGTCGCCTTTGCAAAAGGTGCAAAGCTGGCCTTTGGACACCCAGGAAATGGAACGAATCCGCACGTGGCGGGCCTGGCGCTTGGCAAAGCGCTAGGCATTGATTTGGTCGAAGTCCCCTTCAAGGGCAATCAGCCTGTGGCTGCAGCAATGGCCGCAGGTGAGATTGACTACGCCATGCTTGAGTACGAGTCAGCACGTCCCTTGGTCGAGCGTGGCGTCATCAGATTGCTGGCGGTGACGGAGCCTAAGCGCTATTCACTGCGCCCCTCTATTCCTACCGGGCGCGAATTTGGAATCCCGTCTGAGATTGAGGGCTTGACACCGTGGTTCATTTTGTTAGCGCCGCCTGGATTGCCCGCGCCCGTTGCATCGCTGCTGAATCGCGAGGTACGTGAGGTTTTAAAGATGCCTGAGGTGCAAGAGCGCTTATTGAAGATCGGTATCGAGGCCGAGTCGAGCACTGCGCTCGAGGCCTCGACTTATTTTATGGCTCACCGCGCAAAGATGAATACGTTGCTTGAACAACTGCAGATCTCGATTAAGAACTGAAGCTTAGGGATTTTAATTTTCGGGGTGCTGATGGTCTGTCCTAGATCGGACTGTTCTAGAGCTAGCGCGAGTAATACGGCTTTTGTCCAGACTGATGGTCGGTCACATCAATAATTTCAGTGATCTCTGGCGCTGCTCGTTTCACCATCACTTCAAAGCCTTGTTTGAGAGTCGCCTCAGACGAGGCGCAGCCTTGACAGCCACCACTCATGCGCACGTAGAGTTGACCATCTCGCAGATCGACAATCGAGATCGCGCCACCATGGCTGGCAATCGAGCGGTTGACTTCGCGATCAAGAATGTCTTGAACAATTTCACGTACCACCTCAGTTGAGCGGCCCCGTGCTTGTGCGGCAACCGCCGTTGCCAGAACAGCCGGTGCACCCGATAACAATTGAGTTCGGATCGCAGCGCCGATCGCAGCTTTCAAGGTTTGCCATGAAGTTTCGGCCGACTTGCTCACAGACACGGTGTTATCGGCAATTAATACAGAGGCGACCCCTGGCAGTGCAAAGAGTGTCTCTGCCAATGGCGAGTTTGCTGCCTGCACCGTATCCGTAAAGAAAAAAGGCCCACCCGCTTGGACAATGGTGCTGACGGTAAATTTGCAAGTGTCAGGATCGGCGATAGCAGTTTCAGC
>CALCPT010000193.1 GCA_937897265.1 uncultured Alcaligenaceae bacterium | reverse complement strand
CAAGATGTTGTTTCCGTTAGCGTTGTTTATCTTTCCGTGTACGTTTTTAGTGTTGGGGTTTCCGGTTGCGGTTCAGCTTTTTGGCTTGCAGCCTTAACTGGGCATGCTCAGATGACACATTGCTTAAACAGTGTGCCCAAAAATGCCCCACCTGAATTGGTAGCATGAATAGGGTTGCGTCTACAGTTGCCCAGAAACTTGGTTTAGTCAACGACGTAACGTTGCTGCGGGCTGACACAATGCGTTTGCGCATGCTGGGTCTGCTAGGTAAACGCGCGATGGCGCCGAGGCAGGCGCTTTGGCTAGAACCGTGTTTTGCGATACATACCGTGGGTATGCGGTTCTCGATCGGAGTTTTTTTTATCGACAAACGTGGTGTCGTGATTAAGACAATTGCGCAACTCAAACCCAATCGTGTTGCGATGTGCTGGCAAGCGAAGTCAGTCGTTGAAACTGCTGCGTTTGCAACCGAGCAAACAAGCGCGCTATCTCGCTCGGTTATGCGGGCAATTGCTCAGAGTCAGTTGTCATGAACACCGAGGCATAGCTCGGATAGAAGCTGCAGTACAGCACGGCGCCGCCGACAATATTGATGGGCACTTGGACTGTGGCTGCAATCGTGGTTGGAAGGCCTATCCAAACTAAAAGGCTGAGAGCACTATCGATGGCTAAAAACACGCCCAGCCAACTTAGCCCGTAAACCAAAAAGACCCACTTGTTACGCCAGCAGGCGATACCGCTAAAAAAGAGAGCTCGCGATACGCTGATTTGATGCCACGCGACGAGCACGGGCGCGTACCAAAAAATGGCGGCCATCAGCATATAAAACACCGCAAAAATAAGCATTGGGGTGCGTGCCACCTCAAGCAAAGGCATCAAATTGTTAGCGTCGGTCAGAGACTTAAGTGCCGTGGTGATTTCAGCGGCAAAGGGCATGAAGGCAAGCAGGCCCAGTAACAGGCAAGTCACTAAGTACAGCGCACCCATTCCGATCAGTCGTTTAAACACACCGCTTGGTTTAAGAGGCTCAAGCCACATGCTGAGTAACATTTTGTGCCCTTGAGCAGCGTGGCGCCCAGCGGATAAGGTCACTACGGTGACAGCAGGCATCAGGACAACAAACAATATTGGGCCGATCGGTGGGGTGATGCTTGCCACCATGAGAAGCAAGCTAATGAACATTGCCCAAGAAAAAAAGGCAAGAGGTTGAGTACGAAATAGCGCCCAGCCATCGCTCACCCAGCGCCAGCCCGATAGGGCGTTTAGTGCAAGAGCTTGCATCAGTCTTCCTTTGGTAAATCGGGGATCAGACCGACAGTTCTCTGTTGAAGGACACGTTCAAAATGTGTTGGGTCGTGAGGCTTAAGCGTTTGTGCAGACCTCGGCAAATAAAAATCGTACAGGCGCGAAATCCAGAAACGCAGGGCCGCTGCACGTAAGATTGCAGGCCACAGGCGGCGCTCAGCTGCCGTAAACGGCCGCAGGCTTGCATAAGCCCCTAGCCATGCATTGGCGTACTCGAGCTTAACGATGCCAGTCTTTAAATCAATACACCAATCATTGATACAAACAGCGACGTCAAAGAGCCAGGTGTCACAGCCAGCAAAATAAAAATCAATCAACCCGCCCATTTGCGGCTCGGTTGGCGTGCCGGCAAACAAAACGTTGTCTCTAAACAGGTCGCAATGTGAGGGCCCAAAGGGCAGGTCTTTGTAATCTGGTGTCAGCGCCAAGGCCCGTTGTTCGGCCAAGGTGTTGGTTAATAATTCAGCAAGGGGAGGGGCAAGGTATGGCAGCACCACCGGGGCAGTTTGCTCCCACCAAGCGAGGCCACGCAGGTTTGGTTGGCTAAGCGAAAAGTCTTTGGCTGCAAGGTGAGCCTGCGCAAGGGTGTGGCCGGCGAGCGCGCAATGCGCAAGCGTGGGAGCCGGCTCGTGGCCACCAGGTAGGCGGTTAACGATTGCTGCGGGTTTTTGCGACAAGGTTGACAGCCGAGTGCCGTCAAGACGCGTTTGCGGTTGCGGCACGGGTACGCCACGCTGCGCCAAGTGGTGCATGAGCTCAATGTAGAAGGGTAGCTGCTCGGCTGTGAGGACTTCAAAGACGGTTAAAACAAACTCGCCCTGTGTGGTCGTGAGAAAAAAATTGCTGTTTTCAATGCCAGCTGCAATCCCACGTAGCGCGACAAAGTCACCTAAGGCATATTGCCTAAGTAGCGCACGCGCGTCATCATCACTGACAATCGTAAAAACAGCCATAGAGCATCACACAGGGTTAAGTCTTGCAAAGTCAGTTGCGGCAGCAAAGTGCAAGGCGCAAAGTCATAGCGCGAAGTTTAGCAAGAAGTGCGGAAACCCTCTCAGCTTGGCGCAAGAGGCTAGGTCGTCGCACGCGTTAAAAGACTCGCTTAAGCGATGGTAAGCGTAAAATCGCGACTTTCTAGTCAATACCACTAGAACTCTGAGTCGCAGCGGAAGGGTGTTTGGGGGCTCTGGGCTGTCGTTGAAACTTTGTCACAAGGTCTTGAAACAGGTGTTTTTCGTTGAATATGCTTAGTTCGGCTGCAGTTCAGCCGCTTACGGCTTCGAATGCCAGCGATCATTGGCGTCTGTGCGTTGCGCCTATGATTGACGTGACTGATAGACATTGCCGGTATTTTCATCGTTTGCTCGCACCGCGTGCGCGGCTGTACACCGAAATGATTACGACGGGCGCGTTATTGCACGGTGATGCGCAACGACATCTTGATTTCAACCGGCAAGAACATCCAGTTGCGTTGCAGCTTGGAGGCAGCGAGCCAGATGCCTTAGTGGCTAGCGCAAAGCTTGGCGCTCAGTGGGGTTATGACGAGATCAATCTGAATTGTGGCTGCCCCTCTGAACGGGTGCAAAAAGGTGCTTTTGGCGCTTGTTTAATGGCCGAGCCGAAGTTGGTGGCAGAGTGTATTAAGGCCATGCAAGATGCAGTCAGCGTGCCAGTGACGGTGAAGCATCGTCTAGGCTTGGATAAAAATGAATCGTATGATTTTGTGCGTGATTTTGTCGGTACCATTTACGATACCGGCTGCCGAGTCTTTATTATTCACGCCCGTAACGCGGTGTTGAAAGGTTTGTCGCCAAAAGACAATCGCGAGGTTCCGCCGCTTAGATACGATGAGGCTGCTAGGCTGAAACGGGATTTTCCAGACGCGGTGATGGTCTTAAACGGTGGGCTCACAACTTTAGGTGACTGCGAAGCCGTGTTGCCACGCTTTGATGGTGTGATGTTAGGGCGCTCGCCTTGGCACGATCCTTCGGTGTTGGCACGGTTGTCACACGCTTGGTGGCCGCAATTAACGGTCAAGACTGAAGCAGAAGTGATCGAGGCGTTGGTGGGTTATGCGGGTGAACAGATTGCAGCCAAGGTGCCTTTGCGTATTGTGGTGCGACCGCTACTAGGTTTGTTTAACGGGCGATAGATCGGAAGAGCGT
>CALCPT010000192.1 GCA_937897265.1 uncultured Alcaligenaceae bacterium | reverse complement strand
GCAGCAGGCATCGTACTGACTGAAGTTGACTTTGAAACCTTTGACGATAAAGCTCGGCGCCAACTGTTTGTGGGTTTGACGCGCGCGCAACTGGCTGTTGAAGTTGTTTTGACCAACGCCGCGGCTACCTGCCTCAACGCAATCGCATAAAAAAACTGATTAGAAGACCGAAGTGCCTCACGCCCTGAGGCACTCACCCTTCTATTGTCTGGCTCGATCAGCCTATTTTTATTAATACAGTTTATTTGTACAGTTATAGTGTTATTATTAATACATGAACACTGTCAATCACACCCAAACGTTCTCGCTTGACGAGCTCTGTACCCTCACCGACTTCACCAAACGCACGGTTCGCTACTACGTCCAAATCGGGCTTGTGAACCGGCCTGAAGGTGAAACGCGGGCAGCAAAGTACTCGCCACAACATCTTGAACAACTTTTGCTTGTCAAAAAATGGACAGCAGCCGGGGTCTCACTTGACCGTATTCGTGAACTGCTTCAAGGCGGCTCAGCGCCAGTTCCTGAGCGAGGGCGCGTGCCCGGGTCAATCGAAGTCTGCAGCCATTTACATGTGGCCGAGGGCGTTGAGCTTGTGATTGAACCTACCCGCGCTGGGTTAACACCCGAGCAGTTGCGTCACTTTGTTCGAGCCGTAATGAGCGCCTACGAGCAAATCCACCAAGACAGCACAACAAAGGCAAATCCATGAGAGACATCCTCGAATTACTCGAAAGCAACGGCCCACAGGCCACCCTGCATAGCAGCCAAGGCGCATCACTGATCCTAAAAGACGTTGCCATCACGGGTGAACTGCGTGGCGCGATGTTTGAAGCGCACGTACGCCAAACCTTTAGCAATCCTACCGAGACTCACGCTGAAGTTGTGTACAGCTTTCCGCTACCGTGGGGGGCAACATTGTTAGGTATTGAAGTGCAGCTGGGCCAAGTCAAACTCAACGGCACCGTGGTTGCCAAAGCCCAGGCTGAAGAACAATATGAAGAGACCCTTTCAAAGGGCGACGCCGCCATCATGCTCGAGCGAGGCAATGATGGCAATTACGTTTTGCATTTGGGTAACTTAGCACCTGGTGAACAATGCCTAATCGACATGCACTACGGTCAGTTACTCCAGTTTGAGCAAGGCGGCTTGCGCCTCGCCATTCCAACTGTCATCGCACCACGTTATGGCGATGCCGTTCGAGAGGGTGGGCTCGCCCCCTACCAAGTCCCAGAGACAGACCTCTTGGCCGAGTACGGTTTTAGCTTGACGCTAAACCTGCACGGTGATTTGATGAACGCCCGTATTGCCTCGCCAAGTCATCCGATCAGTATGACTAATCACGCCGCCGATCAGATGCTGACTGTTGCTCTGGCCAAACAAAGCTATCTAGACCGCGACTTTATCCTTGTGCTTGATCAATTAGCGCAGTGCTCAGTAGCAACAATAGCACCCGACTACATCGATGCAAAAACCTATGTCGCGACAGCCAGTTTTAGCCCAAGTATCCCCAACGCCACAACACAAAACACTGCAGTCAAGATTTTAGTTGACTGCTCTGGCTCGATGGCAGGCGGCAGCATCCAAGCAGCGCGACGTGCCTTAATGGCCATTGTTAAAAAATTCAACACCGGCGACAAGTTCTCACTTTCCAAGTTTGGCTCCTCGGTTGAGCATCGTTCAAAGTCACTTTGGTCAACCTCCGAGCAATCACGCTTGGGCGCAGAAAAATGGATTGGTGAGCTCCAAGCCGATATGGGCGGTACTGAAATGTTAGATGCCATCACAAGCACCTTTGCACTGGCCCACAGCAGCCCGTGCGATGTCTTGCTGATTACCGACGGTCAGATCCACGGCATTGACGACATGATCAAACAGGCCAAAGACTCACAGCACCGCGTGTTTTCAGTGGGGATTGGCAGCAGCCCAAGCGATAACCTATTGCGTCGCCTTGCTGTTGAAACCAATGGAGCCTGCGATTTTGTTGCAGAGGGTGAAGCCGTTGAACCAGCAATCGTGCGTATGTTTAATCGCTTACGTTCACCTGCAGTCACCAAAGTATCGGTTCAGTGGCCTGAGGGCTTTATACCCAAGCTCTTGACCAAAGTCGATAGCACCGCCTTTGATGGGGATACCCTACACGCCTCGGCTTGGTTTAGTACAAAACCAACGGGTCGGATCACGCTGTTGGGTCAGTTATTTGGCCAGAACACGGTGCAAGAACTTGGCACTGTCGAAATCAACGAAACACTGGCACCGTCGACGGCGTTGTCGCGCCTGGCAGCCGCTGGGCACATGCAACAACTGGCGGATACAACCCAGGCGACTAAGCTTGCGCTTGATTACCAGCTCGTCACAGAACACACAAACTTTTTGATGCTGCACGAGCGTAGCGCCGAAGACAAAGCACCTAACATGCCCGAGTTGCACAAGGTCAAGCAGATGCTGCCAGCGGGCTGGGGTGGTACCGGTGTGGATCAAATACATTACATGAGAACATCAGTCAGTTTGTCGTGCGACGATTCGATGTCGTATGAAATCTCATCGCCCACCGTCATGCGCGGACGAGGCGCCAGCTCACCTCAAGCGCGATCTCTTGAAATTTCTGGGATGGATCACTACGACATCCCGGCCTTCTTACGCCGACAGATTGACCCTGTACCCAAAATCGGCGCGCTCGGCGACCGGATCACGATCAAAGCCGATCGCATCTGGTTTAAGTTAAATGACGCCCAAGAAACAATCTTTGCGCTATTTACGCCCAACCCTCAGGCCATTGGTGCGCGAATGTGGTTTGTCAATCAAAAGCACGAGGTGTTTGACTATATGGACTTCGTCAGCTTAGAAGACGCCGTCAACGCCTTGCAGCTCAACGGCTTTAACGATTACGTGAAAAAGAAATTTTCGCTGTTAAATCGCGTTCGAACCCGCTACACCTGGCGATGTGAAGACCACACAAGGGTCTACACAAACTCACCGAAGTGGGTAAAACAATAGCGAACAAAAGCCCGAAGCGCATAGACACATTTGGTGACAAATGTGTCTACCGCTGCAGCACTTTTTGAAAGATAAATCTGTAGACTGCGAGGCCTCTTCTCATCTTCAAAAGGCCACTCATGGAAGCACGCGTCGCACGGCTTGAAGCCATCATTCCCACAACTTTTGCCTTCATGTTTGCAGGTAAATAACACAGTCCTGCAAAGAATCCGTTAACCGAATTGGTCGTAACAGGTATTTGGCCAGCTGTCTTGTCAAAAGGCACCATGTTTTCGGTACATGCACTAAAGACCGCAGCGCCTTGAATCAAGCAAGGTCACGCTCCGCGCCTTGATGATGGTATTGGTCAATGGAATCGGCGTGCTGGTCGATGAATTAACCACGGCAAACTGTCCAAATTGGAACATCGACTGCGCAATCACGGCGAGAACAGGGATGATAAAGATGAGACATGCGATTGTCTTTTTCATAAAG
>CALCPT010000191.1 GCA_937897265.1 uncultured Alcaligenaceae bacterium | reverse complement strand
GAATCGTGTGGTCATCAACGATTTCGCTCGACACGATTGCTTTTGTGTAAACGGTGAATGGGCCAGGGCTATTGGGGATCTTGCCCACTCGGTCAAAACTAAAAACGACATCCGACGCCGTAAACGGGCTGCCGTCGTGAAACTTCACGCCCTTGCGTAGGGTGAACTCCCAAGTCGTCGGGTCAATCGTTTTCCAGGATTCAGCTAAGGCAGGGATCAGACGCGAATCTGCATCCAAGCCAATCAGTTTGTCATAAATATGCTCAGCGACACCATTGTTTGGAAATAAATTCACAAAATGCGGGTCCATAGAAGTAATGTCGGCCCCTACCCCAATCCGCAGATTCGCGGCGTGTGCCGAAAACCCAATTAAGGCGGCAGCAATTGGAAGCACTATCAGGCTGGATAGACGGCGTAGACGCATGGCAAACTCCTGTGTATTGTGTGACGATTCTAGCTGAATTAAGCTTGGCCACACACCTCTATGTAGAATACCCACACAAACGAGCTTTTAGACCCTGTATTGGAGACATAAAATGGACTTACAACTGACAAATCGCGTGGCCATCGTGACCGGCGGCTCTCAAGGCATTGGTAAGGCGTGCGCAGCCAAGTTGGCTCAAGAAGGCGCCACAGTGGTGATCGCCGCACGTGGGCAAGAATTACTAGACCAGGTCGCCGGCGAAATCCGTGCCGCTGGTGGCAAAATTATGGCAATTGCTGCTGATGTGAGCAAAGAGGCAGATTGCGCCCGCCTGATTCAAGAGACCCTCAAGGCCTATGGCCGCATTGATATCCTGATCAACAATGCCGGCACCTCATCCACCGGTGAGTTTGAATCAGTTACCGATCAAACGTGGCAAGCCGACTTTGATTTGAAACTGTTTGCCGCGATTCGTTTGTCGCGTTTAGCGATCCCCGAAATGCGCAAAAACAAATGGGGTCGCATTATTAACGTGACCAACATTGGTGCCAAACAGCCAAAAGCCAAATCTATGCCGACCACGGTTACCCGTGCCGCGGGCCTGGCCATGACAAAAGCCTTGTCAAAAGAGTTTGCGGCTGACAATATTTTGGTCAACAGTGTTTGTATCGGTTTGATTCGCGCCGGTCAGCACGAGCGTAAAGCTGCCAAGGCTGGCATCCCTGTCGAGCAGTTGTATGAAACTCAGGGCAAAGAAGTGCCCTTGGGTCGTGTCGGCCGCGCTGAAGAAGTCGCCAATGTGGTGGCCTTCTTTTCATCTGAAGCCTCGAGCTATGTCACCGGTAGCAGCGTAAATCTGGATGGCGGTACATCGGCAGTGATGTAAAAAATATTTGCTCGCAACAGGTTTGCTGAAGTCGCGATTCATTGCGACTTCAGCTCAAACAATATCGAGACCTGAATCCACTGCTTGACGATTTGTCCGCCTTTTTGCTTGGGTGACTTAGCGCTTTCAAATCGTAGAGCAAAACCACTCAACAAAAATCCCGGAGAGACTCATGCGTTTTTTTTCTAGCACCACCCGCGCCATCCTCGCTGGAGCCGCATTAGCGACGACTCTGATCAGTACGGCGGTTGCACAAACCGATTACCCCAGTCGCCCCGTCTCTGTGATTGTTCCGCAGGCCACCGGTGGCGCGAATGACACGATTGCGCGCATCGTCGCTGCCAAACTCAGCGAGGTGCTCGGCCAACAGTTTGTTGTAGAAAATCGCTCTGGCGCAGGTGGCAACATTGGTACCGCGGCCGCGGCTAAAGCCAAGCCTGATGGCTACACCCTTTTACTCACCACAAACAGCACGCAAGTGATCAACCCTTGGCTCTACACAACAACTGGTTTTGATGCACTCAAGGATTTCACCCCCGTCGGTCTCGTTGCAAGCGCCGGCTATGTGCTCGTGGTCAACGCCGCCTTCCCGGCTAACAATGTGAATGAACTCATCGCGCAAGCGAAAGCCAATCCTGGAAAAATTAACTACGCGTCAGCAGGCAATGGCACACTCAATCATCTAATCGTAGAGATGTTCAAGCAAAAAGTCGGGATTGATATGCAGCACGTACCCTACAAGGGTGCGTCTGCGGCGGCAACCGATGTTGCAGGCGGCACCGTACCTGTGTCTGTGCAAAGTGCGCCATCTTCGCTTTCCTTGCTTGCTTCAGGCAAGATCAAGGCCTTAGCAGTCACGAACGAAAAGCGTATCGCGGCATTACCCAATACTCCATCCATTAGCGAATCGATCCCTGGTTTTGGTTCAACACCTTGGTATGGCATTTTGGCTCCAGCTGGCACACCAGCCGCCATCGTTGACAAACTCAATGCCGCGATCAAAACCGCCTTGGCGGATAAGGATGTTCAAGACAAGCTGATCAAGCAAGGCTGCGAAGCCTTACAAAACACGCCCCAACAATTCGCTGCACTGCTCAAGGATGACCTTGCGACTTGGGAAAAAATCGTTAAAGACTCTGGCGCACGCGTGGATTAAGCGACGTCATGTCCTCAGAGGCCTCTCTTGGTTAGGAAGCCTCTGCAGTACAACCAGAGTCTTAAGGACAACATCATGAGAAAAGACCTTAAATTTTTTGCGGGTGGCTGTGAATTAGACGGCTGGTTGTACACACCAGACTCAGGTGAGGCACCTTATCCAACCATCGTGATGAGCCACGGGTTTGGTGCGATCAAAGAGATGGCGCTCGACAAGTTTGCTGACGTGTTCTGTGCCGCAGGTTTTGCATGCTTGGTCTACGACCATCGCAACACCGGCAAAAGCGCGGGCGAGCCGCGCGGCGAGCTTGACCCCGCACAACAGATCTCGGATATGCGCGACGCGATCACCTACGCCATCATGCAACCTGAAGTCGATAGCGATCGCATCGGCTTGTGGGGGACAAGCTATTCAGGTGGGCATGTGTTGGTGGTGGCCGCAACAGATCGTCGGGTAAAGTGCGTGGTCTCGCAAGTGCCAACCATTAGCGGTTATAAAAATACTTTGCGCTCGATTCCGACAGATAAGTTTGATGCCTTTTTAGCCGAGCTTAACGAAGATCGCCTCAATCGCGCTAAAGGCTTACCGCCCAAGATGGTGCCGATTTCAACGGAAGGCTCTGAAAGCTATGCCTGGAGTATTGTTGCTGGCGAAGGCACCGGCTATGTGAACTCGGTCACTTTGCGCACGCGCGACTTGCGCATGGCCTACGAGCCAGGCGCCTTTTTGCCGCGCATCTCACCAACCCCCCTGCTGATGGTGCTGGCCACTAACGACACGCGCTGCCCGACTGATGATCAGTTGGCGGCCTACTCAACGGCGCACGAGCCTAAAAAATTACATCTCTTTAAGGGTGGCCATTACGAGCCCTATGGGATTCGTCTGGCAGAAACCGCTGGGGCGGCGTGTGATTGGTTTACTGAGCATCTTGTGACAAAGTGGGGTCAGTGAGAGATCGGAAGAGCACACGTCTGAACTCCAGTCACGCCAATGTATCTCGTAT
>CALCPT010000190.1 GCA_937897265.1 uncultured Alcaligenaceae bacterium | reverse complement strand
TACATTGGCGTGACTGGAGTTCAGACGTGTGCTCTTCCGATCTGTGATGTGCAAGATGCGGATGCTGATGAGCTCTTGCGCCATGCTAGAGCCGTTAGCCTCTCCGCGTTCAGAGACCAAGTTATGGGCGGCGGCAAGAGCTTTTGTCAGGTAGCGAGGGCGATTGAGTTGCTCTAATAGCTTCATCTGATATTTTGATGCTAGATAATGAATTTTTAAATGTAGATAGCGTAATTTATCTTAATTTTGCAAGACAATGTTGCAATATATTATTAAAAACACTTAAAAAACATTAAAATATCGACAAAATAACGTTAAAAATACTTCTTATCCTTTTTATTTTAAAATTCCTAACAGGTTTGAAAAACTATCTGTCCAAGCCTTGAAGTTTGGGGATGGCTTAAGTATTTTTCCAACCTTCAGTGCTTCGGGAAGATTTGCGGCGCGCTCTGGTGACATGAGCAGCACCCACACTGTGTGGCGGCAAAACTCATCTTGTTGCGTGGGCTGTAAATCAAAGGCGATGGCGACCTTACCAAAGTGCTGGGCTGCCGCTGCTACCACTGGTTCAAGATCCAAATAATGATTTGTGATGTGTATGGCGAGCATGCCGTCTGATTTCAAATGCCCAAAATACGTCTTCATCGCCTCAAGGGTAAGCAGGTGCGCGGGGATGGAGTCTCCTGAAAACGCATCCATCGCCAAGAGGTCAAACTGTTGTGGCGACTCACGTTCGAGCATCAGACGTCCATCACCCAAGACTGGAACAATCTTTGCGGGGCTATCACTTAAGTACGTAAATTCGCTGCGCGCGAGTTCAAGCACCTGTTCGTTGATCTCGTATATACGCATTTCGTCACCTGCGCGACTGTAGGTGGCCAACGTGCCTGCACCGAGCCCCACAACACCGATTTTTAGTGGGGCGGCTTGGGCGAGGCTATCAAGTGCCAGGCCAATACCCGAACGGCGGCAGTAGTAGGCGGTCGGCGTTTTGCGCAGTTTTGGATCTAAGTACTGTTCTCCATGAACGATCCCTCCGTGCACCATCTTGCGTAGCGTGCCATGCTGAGGGCCTGTGGCGGCTTGGGGTGTGTCTTCAATGCGTAATTGACTGTAGAAGTTACGCATGACCACGCGCGAACCCTTGATGTCGTCAAACGAGATGTCGGCAAGGCGCCAGCCATAGCCCAGTAGTGCTAACAAAAGAATGACACGCCATTTGGTTGAGGTGCTACGCCATAACACCACACTGACTAGGGCCGCACACATGAATAGGCCAATCGGCATTTCGAAATAGGCAGTGAAAATCAAAGGTGCAATTAAACCGACAAAGGTGCCGCCCAGGGCGCCACCAATCGACATCATCAGATAAAAGAGCGTGAGATGACGCACTGAGGGCTTGCGTCGCACGAGTTCGCCATGACACACCATGCAAAAGACAAACAGACTTAAGGCGATCAGAGCGATCATTACCGGAACGCTCAGGCTGCGGTTCATCACGAAATCAAGCGCAAGGAACGACAGAGGCAAAGCGACCAAAAAGGCCGAGCGCACGTAATAGCGCGGGGCGTCAAAGCATAAGATAAAACTTAATAGATAAATACTCAGCGGTAGCACCCATAAAAAGGGCACGGGCGCGACATCGTTGGTCAGTTGTCGCGTCATGGTTAGCAGCAAGATCGAGGCCGAGGCAGCCAAGCCGATCCATAACATGCACTCGCGTAAAGACGGACGGGCCTCGGGAGTGTCTGAACTTTGTGTTTGTACGACGCGATTAGCTTTTTTGCGATAGACCACCATCCCAGTCGCGATTGCTGCCACGACAAACAGTACATAGCCGGCCGACCATCCTTGGGCTTGCAGGCCCACAGCAAAAAATGGTTCGATCACCACGGGGTAAGACAGCAGGGCAATCATTGACGCGAGATTAGACAGCGCATAAAGCCGGTAGGGCTTGGCGTCAGCGCCTGCGGTATGAAAGGCATGTGCACACCACGCTTGCATCAGCGGCCCAGTGGTTGACAGCATTAAGTAGGGTGCCCCAACCGAGAGGGTTAGCACAACAAATACCGCCCAGCTTGGGCTTGTGAGAGCATCGCCCTTCCAAGACGGATCAGCTGCCACGGGGAGCATGAGTAGGCTTAACGCTAATAGTCCGAGATGTACGATGACTTGGCGCTGCGCCGAGAGTTTTTCGTGTAGCCAATGCACATAGGCGTAGCCAAGCAGTAATTCTGCTTGAAAAAACACCATGCAGACACTCCAAACAGATGACGAGCCCCCAAACCACGGGAGGATCATTTTGGCGATGATTGGCTGGATTTGAAAAAGCAAAAATGCCGAAAGGAAAACCGTGGTGGCGAAGAGCAGCATCGTAAAACCCTATCGTAACAAGGGAAGAAATTTAGGTGACAAAAAGTAACTTAATCAGACGAATAAGGGAAGTGATATTCTCTAGAACATGCTGATTTCACGTGCGTTCGTAGAGTTAATGTTGTATCGGGCTTGCCTGACCCTGAGCTACCAGATTCTGGCGGTCACAGCGGGCTGGCATATCTATGAGCTCACCAAAGACCCTCTGTCTTTAGGCTTGATGGGTTTGGCTGAGGTGGTTCCCTACTTTTGCAGTGCGCTTTTTGCGGGTCATGCGGTCGATCGGGTCTCAAAAAAGCGTATTGCGGTATTTGGGTGTTCTTTGCACGTCTTGATTGCTGTGTTGATGATGCCGGTTGCCCTTGGATACCTCGATCGTCTCGGAATGGGCGTGCACTGGTTGATTTACGCCGGTATTGGGCTAGCCGGGTTGGCCAGAGCTTTCATTCGCCCGACCTATCAGGTGTTGTTTGCTCAGGTTTTAAGGCGTGAAGATTTTGCTCAGGGCTCGGCGATCGGTGCGGTGATCTTTCAGGGGGCGCAAGTTATCGGCCCAGTGCTGGGTGGGTTGTTGATTGCGTGGCCTGGTTTGGTGTTTGCGTATATCGCCTCTGGGGTGTTTGCCTTACTCGCCATCATTGCGGTTGGTTTATTGCGGTACACCGCAGAGCCGATTAAACCGAGTGACCTCTCAATGCGGGCTGGTATTGTGCAAGGTTTACGCTTTGTGTTTTCAAAGCAAATCATGCTGGCTGCAATGGCTCTGGATATGTTTGCGGTGCTATTTGGTGGCGCCGTCGCCATGTTGCCGGCTTTTATCGATGAGATTTTGCAAGGTAGTCCAGAAACGCTAGGCCTGTTACGTGCAGCACCGGCGATAGGCTCCGTGTTGGCCGGTGTCTGGCTGGCTAGATATCCAATTCAAAGGCATGGCGGACGCTACCTATTAGGCGCCGTGGCAGGCTTTGGTTTTGCCGTCATCGGCTTTGGCTGGTCAACAAGCTTTTGGTTAGCGGCGACGTTTTTGTTTTTTACCGGTGTGTTTGACGCGATTTCAGTGGTGGTGCGCTCAACCATCTTGCAGTTGATGACACCCGATCAAATGCGTGGACGCATCTCGGCCATCAACGGGATTTTTATTGGCTCGTCTAACGAGATCGGCGCGCTTGAATCGGGCTTGGCGGCCAGCGCCTTGGGCTTGACTACGTCGATCGTTTTTG
>CALCPT010000189.1 GCA_937897265.1 uncultured Alcaligenaceae bacterium | reverse complement strand
TTTGGTGTCGATTCTGACACGACTGGGGTGCAAAAGTATCACGCCAATCCGGTGCCGCGTGTGGGCGGTATCTCGATTTTGTTAGGCATGATCCCCGTCTGCGCCATTGCCTACCACCGCGACCCCGAGATTTTGCGCGATTTGCTGGTGTTGTTTGCCTGCGCCATGCCGGTGTTTTTGGGTGGATTATGTGAAGACCTGTTCCGAAACGCTCGCGTCATGGTCAGGCTCGTGCTCGCGATCGTTAGCGGTGCCTTGGTTTACTGGTGGTTTGGGGCTGCAGTCACCCGTATTGACGTGATCGGGATTGACTCCCTATTAAAAATCGCTGCAGTCTCGCTAGTGTTTACCTCGTTCACCATTGCCGGTGCCGCCAACGCGATCAATATCATCGACGGCTACAACGGCCTCGCAGCAGTCGTATCCGGCATGATTTTGGCCGGCTTAGGCTACGTTGCTTTTTACTTGGGCGATCGCCTGATTTTGGTCGCTGCGGTGGGTATGTTGGGCGCGATTGGCGGTTTTTTGATTTGGAACTATCCGCGCGGTCTGATCTTTTTAGGCGATGGTGGGGCCTACTTTATTGGGTTCATGATCGGCACCCTGTCGGTTGTGATGCTGGCGCGCCACCCGCAAGTGTCGGCCTGGTTTCCGCTGCTGCTATGCATTTACCCCGTTTTTGAAACCCTGTTTTCAATCTACCGTAAAAAATTCGTGCGCGGCAAATCGCCTGGTGCCCCTGACGGCGTGCATCTGCACATGTTGGTTTACAAGCGCCTGGTGCGCTGGGCCGTTGGCTCAACCGAGGCCCACCTCATCACCGAACGCAACGCCATGACCTCGCCCTACCTTTGGGTGCTGTCGTCCCTTGCCATTATCCCGGCCGTATTGTTCTGGCAGTACGAGATCCCACTCATCATTTGCACGATTTTGTTCGCCACCAGTTACGTGATTTTGTACCGCACCCTGGTGCTGTTCAGAATGCCAAAGTGGATGGTTTTACAAAAGAAGCGGCGCGGCTAAATGCGGGTGCTGCACGTCTTAAAGACGTTTTTTCCGGATACTTATGGTGGCATCGAGCAGGTGGTGCATACCATCGCCAGCCACACGACACCGCTGGGTGTCGAGAATAGAGTGTTAGTGCTTACTCCTGGCAAACCTCGCACAGATATGTCACCTGAGGGCTATCAGATCGTTCGCTACAAGCGCGATTTGTATGTGGCTTCAACGGGTTTCTCACTCAGTTTGCTGGCCAATTTCAAAAAAGAAGCTGCCTGGGCCGATGTGCTGCATATGCATTTTCCGTGGCCGTATGCTGACCTTTGCTATGTGCTGTCGGGCATTAAAAAGCCTAGCCTGATTAGTTACCACTCTGATGTGGTCAACCAGGTTCAGCTCAATAAGCTTTACGCCCCGCTGCGCGATTTTTACTTGGGCAAGATGAGCAAAATCTACGCAGCCTCGCCCGGCATTATGCAATCAAGCCCGGTGCTGCAAAAGCATAAAGACAAGGTTCGCCTGATCACCTACGGCATCCAGCACTTTGAAGCGCATGCCGAAACCGACCCCGAAGTACAAGCCTGGCGCACACAGTTTGGTCCAAGGTTCTTTTTGTTTTTGGGGGCGCTGCGCTATTACAAAGGTTTACATGTTCTGCTTGAGGCCTTAAAAGGCCGCGACTACCCCACCGTGATCGTTGGGCGTGGCGATCAGCACGACGCCTTAATTGCCCAAGCTAAGCAGCTAGGTTTAACCAACCTGCACTTTGTGCCCGAAGTCACCAACGACGAAAAGCGCAGCCTGATGCGCGCGGCGTATGGGTTTGTGTTTCCGTCACATATGCCTTCAGAAGCCTTTGGCATTGTGTTGGCCGAAGCCGCCCAACAGGGCACGCCGATGATTACCTGCGAAATTGGTACTGGCACCAGTTACGTCAACTTAGATGGCGTTACAGGCTTGGTCGTGCCGCCCTCAGATGCGCAAAGCTTCGGGCATGCTTTAGATACGTTTTGGCAACAGCCCGAACAGGTGCAGGGATGGGGGCAACAGGCGTTGGTTAGGTATCAAGAGACGTTCAAGGCCGGGACTATGGCGCAGAAATATATGGCGGCTTATGGTGAGTTGTTGGCCGCGCCAGATTAGTCTCGTATTTGAACTTAACTCAGCGCAAGCCTGAAGCGCACCTCAGTGACAGCCTGTACGAACGGCAGCCGATTTACTCCGGCTTGATGCACAACCTAAGTCGATTTTGTTTAAAAAAATGTTAAACTTAACAATCTTTTAAACTAATTGAGAGAGCCCTTTTGTCTAGCGACACCAACGTTGGTCAGCGCATCTATCAAGCCCGACTTGCCGCTGGCTTAACACTCGCGGCCCTGGGCGCGGCCATTGGCGTAACGCACACAGCTATTCAAAAGTTTGAAAAGGGCTTGCTCATCCCTTCGTCAACGCAGTTGCTCAAACTAGCGCAGGCGTGCGGCATTCGAACAGAGTATTTTTTTCGAACAAGCCAAATTAGCCTTCAGCAACCTCAGTTTCGTAAGCACGCCAGCTTTGGCCAAGCTGCACAGCAGGCGCTAGTTATTAAGGTTTTAAACCAAGTCGAAAAACGGGCCGAGCTATTGACTGTTTATGCGCAATCGCCGCTGCCAGTCTTTAAACTTGTTGCTGGTCTACCTCGCCACATCACAGATTTTGGCCAAATAGAGGCCGTGGCTACACAATTGCGCTCGGCTTGGCGCCTGGGTATGCAGCCAATCGTAGATCTCACCGCCATCCTTGAAAGTCAAGGCGTGCTTGTCATCCTGGTTGATGAAGAGCATGTCGGCTTTTCAGGTTTAACAGCAACCGCGCGAACGACTGACGGTCATACGTATCCGATTATTGCGATCTCTACCAAGTGGCCGGGCGACCGACAGCGCTTTACCTTAGCGCACGAGCTTGCCCATCTTGTATTTGCTGGCCGCCTTGATGCCTGCCTTAACCAAGAAAAAGCTTGCGACCGCTTTGCGGGTGCATTTCTTGCACCTCGCGAAACCGTCCTCTCACTGTTGGGCGCACGTCGCCATGAAATCGAATGGCAAGAGATTTATGCCTTGAAGCATGAATTTGGCTTGTCGATGTTGGCTTGGCTTTGCCGCGCCAAACAATGCGAAATCATCTCCGATGCCACTTACCTTGCGATGCTCAAAACCTTTACCGCAAAGGGATGGCGTAAACAAGAGCCGGGCCAACAGATAGCCCAGGTGGCCTCGCATCTATTTCAGCACTTGGTTTACCGAGCATTGGGCGAAAGATACATCACAGATGCTAAAGCCGCAGAATTATTGGGCATCCCGTTGATGGTGTTTCACAAACAAAGACAGTTAGAACAAGTCGATGCTCCTGCTAATTAGTGATGCAAATATCCTAATTGACGTTGACGCGGCAGAATTACTCGAAACCTTGTTCAAGTTGCCATATCAGTTTGCGATTCCGGATATCTTGTACGTTGAAGAAATCGAACCTGGCACACCAGGCTTAGAACGGCTTGGGCTCAACGTACTAGAGGTACAGCCAGACTTTATGTCTTATGCGCTACGCCTTTTTGATATTTACGGCCGCAAGCCCAGCCACAATGATTACCTAGCTTTGGCGCTTGCAAAGCAGCAAGATGCGGCACTACTTACCGGGGACCATGATTTAAAGATCGTTGCGCAAAAAGAGTCTGTTCAAGTCATGGGAACAATTTGGCTCTTGGTCGCTATGGTCAAGCATGAATTGCTCAGCGTAAAACAAGCCCTTGAGGCACTTAAAAGAATGAAGCAACGCAGTCGCCGGCTTCCGTGGGCTGAGGCAGAACAATTGTTGCTATCGCTGAACAAAAAAGGTGAATGATAAAGATTTGATCAGCTGCAGGGGTGCTTCAACGCTTTCACGTGCGCACGAGCCTGCCTTTGTAAATCAATTTGCCAGCGCTTAGCGTGGCTCTATGCAAAATTAAATCTTCGATAGGTGTGAGGTCTCTGCTAATCATTTCGGCGTTCGGCCTTGTTTCAGGTGTTGTAGTTAAAGTCTTAGGAACAGGCGCGCTATTACAACTGCGAGAATGTAGATGTGTATCGGGCACTCTGAAAGATTCGACCGTGAGGTGAGCCA
>CALCPT010000188.1 GCA_937897265.1 uncultured Alcaligenaceae bacterium | reverse complement strand
AGAAAGTTCCAGCCCACTCCTAAAATAAACGACGCCAACAGAAAGTGATAAACGTCGATGCCCATCAAGGCAATACCAATGCAGACCAGATTGAGCACGACGCCCAATCCCATCATGTTGGTTGTGCCATATTTTTTGATCAATGAACCGGTAAAAAAGCCAGGTGCAAACATGCCGATCACGTGCCACTCAAGCACCAAGGCAGTGTCAGAGAAAGGCAGGCCGCACATTTGCATGGCCAGTGGCGTAGCCGCCATCAAAAGATTCATGACACCATAACCAAGCGCTGAGCCGATGACTGCAACGATAAAGACGGGCTGACGCAAGATTTCAGAAATAGGGCGCCCGGGTGGTAATTCTTTTTTGACTTCAGTTTCATCTGGAAATTGAATGCACTGCATCACGGCTAACCCTAAGAAGCCCGCCAGAGTGAGTGTGAGATAGGCGCCTAAAAAAGGCGTGTCGAAACTGTTGCGTGTCCAGTTGGCAAGATTGGGGCCAATCACGGCACCTAGAATTCCGCCAGCCAATACCCAAGACACCGCTTTTTCGCGCAGACTGCTATGTGTGAGTTCAGCAGCGGCAAAGCGGTAGAGTTGGCCGTTGGCACTGTAGTAACCCGCGAAGACGGTACCTGCGACCAGGATCCAAAAGTTTTTAGAGTAAGCCGCGTAGGCACAGACTAACGACGACAGAATCGCAACAATCAAGCCAGTTTGGAAAGACTTTTTGCGACCAAGTTTCTTTTGATATTTTGCAACGATCGATGTTGAAAGTGCACCGCCGATCACGTAGCCCATGATCGGCAACGTTGCAATCCAAGCGACGTTGGTCAGACTCAAACCTACTAAGCCGTTGATCGCAATGAAGGTGATGTTATTGGTGAGAAAGATGCCTTGGCAAACAATCAGAAGAACCAAATTTTTATTAAACAGCTTGTGTGGTGTGTTCATCTTTTCTTGTGTAAAACTTCGCGCTTAAACGCGAGCTGTTAAGGCGTCTGGGTCGGCACCCTATAAGCTGACAATTAAAGCACGCTCTTAGGGTTTTTTTGGACGGGGGCGTACCAAGTTTGAAACTTTCAATGTTGCGCCGCAGCGCAAATTCGCTGTCTCTGACCGGTGTGGCAAAGGGTGCACGAACTTTCAAAATTCAGCGTGCCGGCGCCCCTTTGTGTTTAACGCCTCTGCAAATCATTTGCGTTCGACAAGCTGAAAACCGATCATGCCGATCACCATGGCAGCCACGAAGATGAGTGCCTTCTCTTGCCCTGCCGCCAGCGCAACTAAGGCAGGGCCTGGGCAAAAACCGGCCAAGCCCCAACCAGCACCAAACAGCAGGCTGCCGATCACAAGTCGCTTATCGATCACGTTTGACTTGGGTAGGTTCAAGGCCCCACCTAAAAAATTAGTCGTACGCGTCTTGGCCACAGCAAACGCAAAAAAACCAACCAAAATTGCCCCACCCATTACGAAAGCAAGTGAAGGATCCCATTGACCAAAGAGATCTAAAAAGCCCAATACTTTGCCTGGGTCGGTCATCCCCGACAGCAACAGGCCTAGACCAAATAGGAGTCCAACGATAAATTCACTGAGGCGATGCATGACATGTCCCTTAAAGTAAGTGGCGCGCAATAAACACAACGGCAAACCCGGCCGCCATAAAGGCGAAGGTAGCGATCAGAGAGCGCGGCGATAGACGCGCTAAGCCGCATACGCCGTGCCCACTGGTACAGCCCGACCCATAACGGGTGCCAAGGCCCACGAGC
>CALCPT010000187.1 GCA_937897265.1 uncultured Alcaligenaceae bacterium | reverse complement strand
TTCCTCGTGTGCGGCGGCCTGCTGGTGGTAGCAGGCCAAACGCTGGTCGAGTAGTTCGCGCCCGGCGTCACGCGGTTCAGCGAAGACCGGTCCGAGAGATTCCAGACTGGCCATGATCCCGGAGTTGTCCGTCGGCACTGCGCGCAGGTATTCGGCGGCACCACGGTGATGTACCGCGGCGGACCGCAGTTCGTCGGGCGCCACATCGAGGTGTTCTGTCATCTGCAACTCCTGTCGATCACGGTGTCGTTGTTACCGCCGGACGGGTGGCCGGCTCAGGTTTCGGAGGGTGCTGCCAGCCCAGGAACCCCGCTCCGCCGATAGCGGTGACGGGCGCAATCTCGTTGTCCAACAGGGCTGTGCCGTTACCGAGGGAGAGCGCATGCCGATCGGTGAAGATGCCGATGTCACCTGCTGTCAGGCGGGCCGGATCGATCTGTTCGCCGACGGTCGATCCTGGTGCAGGGATGGTGATGCCCTGGTGGCTGAACGCCTCCGCGATCGGGGTTCCGGCCACCGCCGCGGTGATGACGTTCGCCAACTCCGGACTCGGTGCGGTGATCGTCTCGCCCGACGGCAGCAGGACCTCGGTGGCTGCGGTCGCCATATCCGCGGAATCCTCCACCGGCGGGTCCGGCGGGGAGTCCGCCGGATCGGGGTGCTGACGATGCCGGGGGTGCTCGACAGCCGAGGAGGGATCGGATGCGGTCTGCAGATCCGGTAGCGAGGGGAAACCCGTCGCGGGGATGCCGCCGGAGGCCGGTGACGCGGTACCCCAGGCCGGAGGTGAGAGCGGCGCGGGGGCGGGCGCCGGGGCCGTCCCCTGCGACGGAATCGCCTCCGCTGGAATCGGATTGGAGTCTTCGGCGGGTAGGTCCTCGAGACCGAGGCCGAGCGGTTCGAGCGGCAGCGTTTTCTCCTCCGGAGTCCCGGACGAGGCATACAGCGATGAGAGTGCTGCGGCCAGCGCGGCCTTGGACGTCGCATCGAGATCAGCGCCGTCGACGACGGTGCGGATATCGCGCACCTTCCCGATCAGGTATCGCTGGAACGACCGCGCTCCTGCTGCGGTGCACAGATCGGGGCGGGAGGCGACGGCGTTCTCGATATCCTGCTGCAACTGCTCGAGCGCTTGCACGATTTGCTCGTTAGTTAGTTGATTGCCATCCACTTCAAACAGTTTACGCAACTCAAGCAATGGCATCGGCGCCGAGGCACAAAGCAACGCCGTTTCAAGAACAATGCCTGCTTGCCTCAAGGTTTTTTCTTGCTGTTGCTCATCGTGTTCTATCTGTGCTGTCACCTGCACCATAGCCAGCGCGTCATCAGCTTGCGTCGCGGGCACCTGAGCATCAGAAGCAGCAGTGTCGATTGCAGTGTCAGTCGCGGTCGCTTCAGCGGCTTCATGCGCCATTGCGTCTACCTCGACTTGTTTTTCGTGCGGGTCATTCATGATGATTCAGTGTCCTTATCGCGCACTCTTGCGCTGACTTGTTCTAAAGCGCGATCTGCGCTATACTTCTTTCTTCAGACGCGGGGTGGAGCAGTCTGGCAGCTCGTCGGGCTCATAACCCGAAGGTCGTAGGTTCAAATCCTGCCCCCGCAACCAAATACAACTGGTCGATCGCTTCATGCGCTCGACCAGTTTTATTTTGTACTGCACATAATATTAAGTTCATGTCTTTCCTGTATGACCATGACTGAGCCACTCAACAGCTCGTTACCAACTAAGTGATTCAACGACTCGTAACGCTCAAGTGATTCAGAACCTCGTAGCACCTGAGTGATTCAAAGACGTTTTCTCAAGGACCAGAGCTCGCGCTCAACAGCCCATATCCTCGCACCCGGCAACCAATACTTTCACTCTTTAGTCTGGGCGCCCATGTGTCAATCAAGACCATGAGGATCATCTAATACGACACAC
Organism: uncultured Alcaligenaceae bacterium; assembly: GCA_937897265.1. Classification (GTDB taxonomy): domain Bacteria; phylum Pseudomonadota; class Gammaproteobacteria; order Burkholderiales; family Burkholderiaceae_B; genus Zwartia. Next base: position 3,551 of record CALCPT010000187.1, on the reverse strand, counting down.
GCACTCAGGCGCTAGGCGATCAATAGACAAAATCTTTGAAAAAGAAACGATGTGATCGAAACCACCGCCACACGCAAAGCGTGATTGGCTGCATACCCTGAATCGCGCTCATTAAGGTCTAGATCTTGGCGATTCGAGCTAAGCTGAAAACTGTCACCTCATGAATAAGCACATTGAGGTGAACGCCTTGAGTGTACAGTAACTTCGGCAAGCCCTTCAAGTCCCAATCCAAAATATCGCCAGCCGGCAAGCACAAAGTCACTAAATCGGCTTCAAAATACTTTGTTCATCGAAGTTTAAGAGCAATTCAGGCTTCAGGCAGTCCGGGTCGCTTATCGCAACGTACTGCCCCATCACAGTCAGGGTTGCCTGATACAAATAACGCTGTCCTAAAAACGGCGCGTGCTTCAAGGTCAACGCGATTTGTTCGACGCTCAGACCAACGGCGTCAATCACTACACGATCAATCGGCCCAACGCGCTTACTCAGGACTCGCAAAAAAAGCGAACGTAAGGTATCTCCGAGGCCACTATTCATGCCACAACACAGGCAGCCCTCTGCGCTTGTCAAACGGGCAAGAGTAAAAGACTCGACTCTGTTGAACTCAAGCTCAGCGTCGCGCTTGTTACCCGTGGTTAACACGACAGAACCTTGCATGGATGGGTGGGCTAAAAACCGCTTGAGCCACGCGGTTTGGTCTAGCACCCGTTCGCCACGTACAACGACAACCGGGATTCGACCAAGTTGCCGTGCAGTCTCGAACACGTTTAATCCAAGGCCTTAGGCCATTGAAATGCCGCTGGCTGTTTGTTTAAAAAGCGTTGCACAGCATCCGTGTGCCACTGCGTCGTGCGAGCGACAGCTTGCGCCGAAGACTCAATATCCATCATCGCATCCAAACTGCTATTTAACGAGACGTTGAAGGCTCGCTTCGTCATGGCTAACGCCGCAGGCGCTGCTTGGGCCAGGCAGTTTGCCATTTGTTGTGCGCGCTCAAGCGTACGACCTTGAGGAGTCACCTCGAGCACAATGCCTAGCTCATGCGCTTGCTGAGCATTCAATTCACGCGCAGAAAAAGCAAGCTCTTTGGCGCGCTGTACCCCAACAATCCTCGGCAAGGTATACAAAACAGCGCAGTCTGGCACTAAACCCAAGCGCATAAAAGACAAACAAAAACGGCTATCAGGCGCGGCCAGGACAATATCAGCCGTTAGCGCCAGGCTAAAGCCAGCGCCGTACGCAGCGCCCTCGACGGCCGCAATGACCGGAACCTCGAGTCTTAATAAGGTTTCAATCCACGAAAGATAATCAAAGCGCATGCGCTCACGCCCGTCCTGCGCACTCAAGGTGGCCTCACCCATCGCGCTGATGTCACCGCCAGCACAGAAAGTCGCCCCCGCACCCGTGATGATCAGTGCCCGTAAATCACGCTGTTTAGGCATCGTAGCAATCAAATCCCCGAGCTCTTTGCGCATCACTGCATCAATAGCGTTTTTGCGCTTTGGACGATTTAGCGTCAACGTACCAACGCCTTGACTCACCGCATATTCAATCGTTTCCAACTTTTACACCTCTGAAAAATGACTTTAAAAACATCCAACCCTGACTCGGGTAGCTTGAGCAAGTGCTGAGCGCCCCCTCGTGGGCGTCCAGACACTTGACTTAAGTCAGGCGAGCGCGCTTAACGATACATGGTGGTTGAACACCCAACCTTTACTCGGGCAATTTAAGTACATGCTTGGCGATGATTTCTTTTTGAATTTCAGTACTGCCACCGTAAATCGTTGATGGAATCGAATGAAACAGGATCGCCGGCGCATCCAGCCCTTCAGAGCCAAAATCATCGGTCTCGCCCGTCGCGCCGTGCTCTTGCGCCGACTCTACCAACAGCGTGCAAATCCTTTGGTACGTATCGGTGCCCCAGATTTTTAACAATGACACGCTAGGCGGCAAGGTTTCGCCGCGCTTCACCATTTCAGCGTAATGCGTATAGGCAGACACCTGATCTGCCACATCTAGCATCAGTTCGCCATAGCGCGCCGCAAACACGGGATTGGCAAACAAATTGAGGCTCTCAGCCAAACTTGTTAGCTGGCTAAGCGCATAACGCGACTGCTTGGGGCTGCCCAAGAAGATTCGTTCAAATCCTAAAAGCGCTTTGGCAATTGTCCAGCCCTCGTTGATTTGTCCGACTAGATTTTCTGCAGGGACGCGTACGTTGTCAAAGAAGACCTCGCAAAACTCTTTTTGTCCGCTGATATTCTGGATTGGACGAATCGTAATGCCTGGAATACTTAAGTCGATCAATAAGAAACTAATTCCGGATTGTTTTTTGGCATCTTTATCGGTGCGCACCAAGGCGAACATGTGCGTCGCATCTTGCGCAAGTGTGGTCCAAATTTTTTGACCATTCACAACAAACGCGTCACCATCCAGCACGGCTTCGGTACGCAAGGCCGCTAAGTCTGAACCGGCTCCAGGCTCAGAATACCCCTGACACCAAATGTGTTCGTTAGCAATAATTTTCGGTAAAAACTTTTGCTGTTGTTCAGGACTACCTCGCTGAATCAAAAGCGGGCCGATCATCACCACGCCCATGTCAGGCGCACGCGCAACGCCATACTGCTCTTGCTCTTCGACGTAGGCAATCATTTTGCCCGGAGGCAAACCCATGCCACCAAACTTCTTGGGCCACGACGGCGCGATCCAGCCCTGCTCTGAGAGAACTTTCGTCCAACCTTTAATTTCGTTTAAGCGCAAACGATGCGGTACGTGACGAAGATTCTCGGGGTAGTGTTGTGCATAAAAGTTTTGCAGCATCTGCCTAAACTCAGGCTCAGGCATGTTCTCCCAATCAGCATCCTTTGCAAACTCGGTAACCGTTTGCGTCGGCGCCGCGCTCACCTCAACCGTTGCCGCCGAGCGCTGGGCAAAATAACGTTGACGATGCGCATCAACATTGCCCAGCCAAGCGGTCAGGGCTAACGCACGCTTAAAGTACAGGCCAACGTCACACTCGTCTGTGTAGCCCATCGCGCCATGCATCTGAATCGCCATGCGAGTCATCAGCAGAGACGCATACGAACAGCGCGCCTTGACTCTGCTAGCCAACGCACTCGCCGAGCCCCCTTGCTCAAGTTGGGTCAGCACATCTGCCAGACAGGCCGACGACAACTCAACCTGAATATAGCCGTCGACGAGGCGATGTTTAAGTGCCTGAAAGCTACCAATGAGTTTGCCAAATTGTTTACGGGTGCCCAAGTATTCGAGGGTGACAGCCAAAGAGCGGCGCATGACACCGAGCATTTCAGCAGCTTGAATAACACGAGCCGCATCATTGGCTTGGTCTACCACCGCCAATACCTCTGCCCCAACCATCAACACATGTGTCTTAGGAACTTGAACGTTATGCAGCGATAAGGTGCACAGCATGGCACCGTCTACAGCGCGTTGATCGGTGTGCGTGACGCCTTCAGTTTGAGCAGGCACCCAAACCAACACTGGCTGCTCAGCTAGCTTAGCCAAGACGACCCACCCATCCGCCCCCTTGG
>CALCPT010000186.1 GCA_937897265.1 uncultured Alcaligenaceae bacterium | reverse complement strand
CTGCATGTGATTCACTAGCCGACGACTTTGGCCCAGATAAATTGACGTCGTGATATTCGACGCTGCTGGTCACACCAGGATGGGCAGTCAAAATTTGTGCCACCAGTGCCTCATTGCCTGCGGCAAAAAATGCCTTGAAGGACCACCAGCCAACGAAAGTTGCCAACGGCACACACAGCAATAAAGAGAGCAAAAAATAAGGGATCAGGGGGACGTGCCCGACTTTCATGACGTAATACGGCGTCAAGGGCGGCACGATATCATCTGGGTGCCACACCCCACGCAGGGTCAGATCAACCAAATACGAAGAATGCGTGTGCACCACGCACCCTGCAGTTGGTACACAGGAATAGATTCGGCGATGTAACGCCAAGGTCTTGCTGGCGCGGTCACCTGAAATTTGTTGGCCTTGTTCGTTGACCCACGCCAGAGCGTCAGGCTCAAGAAACCCCAAGCAAGCGTCCGTCGGGGTAATTAAAAAACCGCCCCCTTGCTCGGCAGGCACACGTACACTGATGTTGCCGGTCGAGCCGTGCACGTATCCGCGCTCGAACAGGCTTTTACCGATGCGGCAAACTTCGTCTCGTAAAAATGTGTTCGACGTTTGGATGGGTTGAGTCATACCGTAAACATTTTTTAAATATGTGGATAGATTCAGTTGTGCCGAAAAAATTTGTTCAAGGTGTAGATAAGCCGGATCATATTCATGCGATGCACTGAAACGCTTTAGTAAAAAAGTCAGGCGTACCAAAATTGCCTGATTTCAAGGTGATGTGCAAGGTCTTGTCAGACACAGCAGTGTTGCCAGCACACCAAGGCACACCAGGGTCAATCTGTGCACCAATTTGCAATTGCGTCATGCCCAAGGCTTGAACGACAGCACCAGAGGTTTCGCCTCCGGCGACGATTAACTGACCAACGCCTTGTTGCACCAAACCAACGGCAATCCGTGCCAGCGTTTGTTCTACAAGTTGTCCAGCCGTCTGAACACCGAGTTGGTCTTGAATGCTTTTTAGTGAGTCTGGTTCTGCAGTTGAATACACCAGCACCGGTCCCTTGGCCAGGTGAGGTTGGCATAAGGCAAGTGTCTCGTCCACCGCCTGTTGAATCGCTTCAGCTCCTCGCTGCAAGCGCAGAGGATCCACTGCAATAGCGGGCAGACCTGTCGCGCGAAAAGTCGCAACCTGCGCATTTGTCGCACGCGAGCAGCTTCCAGACACAATTGCCTGTAAACCCGCCGCGGGAGGCAAGCAAGACGCCTGCGCATTTGGCGCGATACCAAAATTAGCGGGCAAGCCAATCGCGACTCCTGAACCCGCGGTTACCAAAGGCATGTCTGATAGCGCAGCACCCAAGCGATGTAAATCAGCGTTACTGACAGCGTCAACGACTGCGATTGATACCCCCTCGGCGCGCAAGGATGCGATACGAGCGCGGATCGCCGCTTCGCCTTGCGCGACAACGTTATAGTCAATTAACCCAACCTGATGGCGCGTTTGGGGCTTTAGCACACGCACAAGATTCGGGTCTGTCATGGGAGTGAGCGGGTGGTCTTGCATACCACTCTCGTGAAGCAATACCGAGCCAACAAATAAGTAACCCTTAAAAACGGTACGTCCCGCATCAGGAAACGCCGGTGTCGCAATCGTAAAGTCGGTTTGCAAGGCCGCCATCAATGCATCAGTGACCGGGCCGATATTGCCCTGCGCAGTTGAGTCAAACGTTGAACAGTATTTGAAATAGATTTGTTGCGCGCCTTGTGCCTGCAGCCATTTCAAAGCCGTCACCGACTGCGCACAAGCCTGCTCGGGCTCAATCGTGCGTGACTTCAGCGACACCACCACGGCATCCACCTCAGCTTGCAGCGGTTGCGTGGGTACGCCGATAGTCTGTACCACTCGCATCCCAGCACGCACGAGGTTATTTGCCAGATCAGTCGCGCCCGTGAAGTCGTCGGCAATACAACCAAGTAAGATTTTTTTCATAAATATGCGCAAACAAAAGTGAACAGAGCTTGAGTCAAAGTATAGCCTTGGCGCCACGCCGCCTCTGACTCGCGTCGCCCCACTTTACGATCAAGCGAAAATTTAACAAGCTGGCTCGGGTATTCCCCCGTTCCAACTGAGCGAAAATTTGTGAAAATTGACTAAACCAAATTAAAACCTCGCTACGATTGCTGCACTGCAGAATAACCACAGGCACGGAGACAAAATACTATGACGGCTATCACCTTTGCCCCACGCATTCTGTATCTCAGCCAAAGTCTCGAAGCCGTTCGGGTACAGCTTGCCGGCGTTCGCCTAACCCGAGCCGCGGCCAGTCCCCTGCGAGATGACATCTCAACCGACGAAATCTCTCCGTTACCGATCATGGTCCATTTCGACCAAGCACTTGGGCGCTATCCCTACACGGGATATACCGTTGCCGATCAGCAACCGATCGGCGTTGGGGCGATTCAACAAGCGCAAATCGAGGTGGTGGTGGGCGGTAAACGCTATGGCAAGGGCAGTTCACGCGAACACAGCCCAGTTGCCGAGCAAGCGGCTGGCGTACGCTTAATCATCGCCGAAAGTTTTGAACGCATCTATCGACAAAATGCCGATAATCTTGGCCTGTTCACCTCAACCAATTTTGCTTTACTTGAGCGCGTGGCTCGCGGCCAGCCGATTGAACTTGAAGAACTCCTTGAGGGCCGCGATGCCGTTGCCGCGGCAATTTTGCGGGCTGGTGGACTGCTCAACTATGGACAGACACGCTTAAAAGCCCTGCCTAAAAAAGCACTGGCGCTTAAGCAATCACTGACTCTCTTTGAAAAAATCATTGCTCGGCATTTAGTGTCAACTGAAGACGCGCCAGCTTGGTTGCTGCCTGGTGAGGGCGGCTTTGTACAAGCAGACCTGCGTTTCATTCATGAGTACTACACAGGAATGTGCGCCCACGCCTTGAATCAGAAATTTGACCAAGCCTTAGCGTTACACGATTCAGCGAGCATCATCTGTTTTGAAGATCATCTGTCTTACGTCCATCGCAGCCCCGCGCATCTCAAACAAGGATTAGTTCCGGCCGTGAATCAGCTTTCAAAAGCGCACCGCGCGTTTGTTGCGCGCCATCATTTAAAAGATCACGGCTATCTTCAAGCGCTTGAAGCAGGCAATGTCAACAACACAGGCTCTGAAGGCATCTCGCACGCGTTAATGGCCGAGAACTATGCCCTACCTGGTCAACTGATCGCTGGCACCGATTCGCACACCCCGCACAGTGGTGCGCTAGGTTGCGTAGCCTTTGGCGTAGGCACGACCGATATGGCCAATGCCTTCGTCACTGGAGCCGTGCGCTTCACCATGCCCGAGAGCTTACGCATCAATGTATCGGGCCCTCTGCCCCCAGGCGTATCCGCCAAAGACGTCGTCTTGCACTTGCTAGCCGAACCAAGCATTCGATCCGGTGGTGGTGTAGGCAAGGTCTTTGAATTTGCTGGTGAGGCCGTCAGAGCAATGTCCATCGACGAACGTGCCACGCTCACGAACATGGTGGCCGAGCTTGGTGGTTTCACTGGGATCGTCGAACCCGACGAACAGACCGTACGTTTTATCAAAGAGCGTCGTGGCGTTGATTGTGTACTCGAGCCCTGGATGAAAAGTGACCCTGGGGCTGCCTATGCACGCACCATTCATATCGATGGCACACGCTTAGCGCCCATGGTGGCCCGCCCGGGCGATCCAGGCAATGGAGTCGCATTAGACGCACTTGCCGAGCGGCCAAAGATCGATATCGCCTACGGCGGCTCTTGCACCGCCGGCAAACGTGAAGATTTCGACCAATACCATGCGGTCTTAGCTTGGGCTGCCAGTAAAGGGCTGAAAGCGGCCCCCGGTGTGACGCTGTTTTTACAGGCAGGCACACAAGGCGTGCGCGACTACTGCGCCGCACAGGGCTATCTCGCGACTTTCGAGGCGGTCGGCGCCGAGTTTTTGCAGCCTGCGTGCGGTGCCTGCGCCAACTGCGGTCCAGGCTCATCGTCTGAGACCGAGCAAATTACTGTGAGTGCCATTAATCGTAATTTTCCTGGGCGCTCTGGCCCGGGCCAGGTTTGGCTAGCCAGCCCTGCCACGGTTGCGGCCAGTGCGATCGCAGGTAAGTTGGTGTCGTTCGCTGAACTGCAAGCGAGTCATCCACATTGAGAGTCTGAAATGTTAGCATTGGGAATGTCTCTCACTCACAGGAATACACTCGCATGAGTCAGCTTTTTACCCCTCTCCAAGTCGGCCCACTGAAACTGGCCAATCGCATCATCATTGCCCCAATGTGCCAGTACATGGCCGACGAGGGCCTCGCGACTGATTGGCATACGATTCATCTCGGCCAAATGGCGCTGTCGGGTGCTGGACTGTTGATTATCGAGGCGACTGCAGTTGAAGCGGTTGGCCGAATCACCCACGGCTGCGTCGGCTTATATTCAGATGCGCACGAAGCGGCGCTCAAAAAAGTTATTGATTCTGTGCGCAAGTACTCGACCATGCCCATCATGATCCAGTTGGGTCACGCAGGTCGCAAAGCCTCAAGCTATCGCCCCTGGGAGGGCGGTCAGTTACAAACACCGGCAGACGGCGGCTGGGAGGTCGCGGGCCCTTCTGCAATCCCGCAGCTTCCCAACGAAGCGGCACCAAAAGCCTATGAACTCGCCGACTTAAAGCGTATTCGCCAAGCCTTCGTTGACGCAGCCAAGCGTTCAGTAAGAATCGGTTTTGACGGCATTGAATTACATAGCGCCCACGGCTACCTGTTGCATCAGTTTTTATCCCCGATTGCAAACCAACGCACCGACGAGTACGGTGGTTCTCTTGAAAATCGCATGCGCTTTCCGCTTGAAGTCTTCAAAGCCGTGCGCGAGGTCACCCCTGCCAATGTCTGTTTGGGTCTGCGTATTTCAGGGACGGACTGGGTTGAAGGCGGCTGGACAGCAGAGGACAGCATCGTGTTTGGCCGTGCAATCAAAGCACTTGGCTGCGACTTTATCGATGTCTCGAGCGGCGGTGTATCACCCAAGCAGCAAATCACGCTCGGGCCAAAATACCAAGTGCCACTCGCCACGCAAATCAAAAAAGGCACAGGCATGCTCACGATGGCTGTTGGCTTGATTACTGAGCCTCAAGAGGCAGAAGACATCATTGTGAATGGCGAGGCCGATATGGTGGCGCTTGCACGTGGCATGCTCTATGACCCGCGCTGGCCCTGGCACGCTGCCGCACAACTTGGCGCACAAGTGCAAGTCGCGAAGCCTTACTGGCGTTCGCAGCCCCGTGGGTTAAGCACCTTATTTGGCGACATTAAAACTGGCGGCCGTTAGTCGCCTGGGGTCCCAAAACTTTCCTTGAAGATCGTTCGCTGCGCAGACCGCACGAACGATCGCTTCAGGAAGTACGAGCGCGTTAATCTCTAAAGTTATTGAACTGCAAAGGCAGTTCGACGTCTGCTTTT
>CALCPT010000185.1 GCA_937897265.1 uncultured Alcaligenaceae bacterium | reverse complement strand
GGAGTTCAGACGTGTGCTCTTCCGATCTACCCAGTAATTCATCTCGAGGCCAGGGAAACCTTCTTCAGCTGCCGTAGGCACATCCGGCAATACGTCTGAACGTTTATCGGACATCATCATCAAGGCACGCAGTTTACCCCCCTGCACTAACGGCAAGGCAGTCGAGACCGCGCTCACCAAGACCTGTACCTGTCCAGCCATCAAATCTGCCAGCACAGCACCAGCACCGCGATACGGGACGTGCGTCATCGAAATCCCGAGTTTGGCCTTTAATAGTTCACTACCCAAATGTGTGTTGGTGCCCGTGCCACCCGAGCCAAAATTTAATTTACCGGGCTCAGCCTTCGCCAGCGCAATCAACTCTTTGATATTTTTTGCAGGTACGCCTGGATTAATCACCAGCACATGCCCGACCGACACCGCCGTATTAATCGGCACAAACGCTGTTTTAGGGTCGTACGGCAAATTAGGCGTCAAACCAGCCGAGATGGAGTAAGACATCTCCATTGCCAGCAGAGTATTGCCGTCGGGGTTTGCGCGTGCAGCGCTATTCCAGCCCACCACTCCGCCACCGCCCTGACGATTTTCAACGATCACGGGAGTACCCAAGCGGCCGCCCAACTGCTGCGCCACCAAACGGGCAACAATATCGGTGGCGCCACCCGTCGCGTAGGGCACGATGATGGTGATATTTTTGGGGCTCGGCGATTGTGCCGCCGCAGGAGTGCTCAAAGACATTAGCGCAGTGCAAACTAGCAATAGTTTTGCCAGAAGGGTGTGAGAGTGCATGGGGTTCTCCGGTCATTATTATTCGATCAACTGCATCCGATTATCGTTGCATTTAGGTCAGACAACAATCGCACTGGTTTGAGTCTTGCTGCACGCCCGCCCTAAACAGCGTTGACTTGAGATAAGCAAAGTGGCAGATCAGCTGTTTCGAAGAGCATGGAATGCTGCGCCGCACCAAATAACGCCATTTGATCCTCTGTGGAAACATTACAAAACCGTAACCCTTACGCAACCTGCCTCTCTGTAAAATGCGCGGCAATCCTAGGGGTAACTGTTTTGACACGTTTTACAGATAGCAAAAAGAGCAAACGCATCGGCTTGGGTTTGCTTGTGATTGTGGCTCTAGCCTATGTGGGCTGGCTCAGCCTGTCACCTCGCAAAATACAGCATATGCCCACCCCTGCTGCGTCAACGCAGCAAGCTCATGCCGAGCTATCCGGCAATATTCGCTTTGTCGCTGGAGCGGCGCAATTATCGATGCTGCAAACCCAAAGCCTTCCTCTAGCGCCGATTCCCCTGTCAGAGCAGCTCAGTGCGCGCGTGACTTACGATGAAGAGGTAACAGCCCGAATTGGGGTGAGTTTTTCAGGGCGTATTCTTGAGCTAAAAGCGGCGCCCGGCGACGTGGTCAACGTAGGTCAAGTCTTGGCAGTGATCGACTCGCCCGACTTTGGCACAGCCTACGCAGATTTAAATAAAGTGCGCGCAGACGAAAAGCGTAAGCAACTCGCGGTCAAACGCGCAAAAGACTTAGTCCCGGGTGAGGCGATCTCAACCCGCGACTGGGAAGCGATCCAAGCCGAATATGCCCAGGCACAGGCAGAAACTGCGCGAGCAGAGCAACGCATCAAGAATTTGAATCCGCACGCGCTGAAAATCGTCGGGCAACAAGTGAGTCTGGCAAGCCCGTTGCAAGGCGTGGTCACCGAGCGCACTGCAAGCCCTGCTTTGGAAATTGGTCCAAATCTTGCAGCCCCTCTGTTTGTTGTGACTGACCCAAAGCGCCTCTGGGTAAGCATTGATCTCCCAGAAACTTTATTGAGCAAGGTCAAACTCGGTAGCTTGGTCTCACTCCAAAGTGATGCATACCCTGACCATACGTTTACCGCAAAAATCATCCAACTTGGACAAACCATCAACCCAAATACTCGGCGCGCCAATATTCTCGCGCGGGTGGATAACCCAGACGGAAAACTGCTTCCTGAGATGTTCGTTCGCGCCTCGGTGCTGCAAGCGGATGGCCAAGGGGTGCGTGTCCCAAACCAGGCTCTAATTACACGCGGCCTTTACACCTACGTCTTTGTCGAACAAGCAGTGGGCGACTTTACGCTTCGGCGAGTGAAGCCGATCAAACGAGGCGTCGACTTTAGTTACATTGGCGAGGGTCTGCGTGGCGGCGAACGGGTGGTGACCAAAGGCGCCTTACTTCTTGAAGCAGAGTTTTTAGCAAGCCTTGGCGAAAAGCAATGATTGATCGCTTGATTGTCTTTGCAATGACACAGCGAATGTTTATTTTGCTGTTGGTCGCAGCGTTGATTGGCTTTGGCGGCTATGCCATCAATAACCTGCCCATTGAGGCGTTTCCAGACGTACAAGACGTTCAGGTCAGAGTGATTTCTCAGATGCCTGGTCAGGCGCCAGAAGATATGGAGCGGACCATCTCTTTACCCATCGAACGAGAAATGTCTGGTGTACCAAATCTCGTGAATGTCCGGTCAGTCACGATGACGGGCTTATCAATTGTCACGCTTACCTTTAGCGAAGGCACTAACAACTACTTCGCGCGTCAGCAAGTGACCGAGAAACTTTCGACAGTCAATCTTCCTGCTGGGGTTCAGCCTCAACTAGCGCCACTGTCGACTGCGGTCGGTGAAGTGTATCGCTACACGATTGAAGCGCCCGGTTTGTCCGACACCGAGATTCGTACCTTGCAAGACTGGACGATCAGGCCGGCGTTACGCATGACTCCCGGGGTCGCAGACGTTGTGAGTTTTGGCGGAGCGATCAAAGAATTTCACATCGAGATCGATCCGCTGACTTTACGAAAATACCAGATCACCCTAAGCCAACTGAGCCAAGCGATTAGCAATGGAAACAGTAGCGCTGGCGGTGGCCTCATCAAGCACGGAGACGAATCTTTTGTCGTGCGCTCGGCGGGGCTCTTTGCAACGTTAGACGATATCCGTAAAGTTGTGATCATCGCCCGGCAGGGGCAATCTATCACCGTCGGCGATGTGGCCACTGTCAAGGAGGCCGAGCGGCCTCGATTTGGAATCGTGGCGTTTGACAAGACAGATAGTATTGTTGAGGGCATCGTCTCGATGACCAAAGGGGGAAACCCTTCAAAAATTAATGCGGCACTCAAAGAGAGAATTGAAGAGTTACAAACTAAGCTGCCCGATGGCGTGAAGATTGTACCGATCTACGATCGCACAGAGCTCGTCGCCCTCACCGTCCACACGGTCGTACACAATTTGATTGTGGGCGCCTTACTTGTCTTTGCCGTACTGGTCATCTTTCTGTCGAGTTGGCTAGCGGCTTTTGTGGTCGCAACCGTGATCCCACTTTCGTTGCTCTTCGCTTTTATTTTGATGAATGCTTTGGGCGTGTCGGCCAATCTCATTTCACTTGGCGCGGTCGATTTTGGCATCATCATTGACAGCGCAGTGGTGATTGTCGAAGCGTTGATGGTTCGACTGGCAATGAGTTCAGCCCAACATGAGTCACATTCAAAAGCAGCCATCTCTGAACGAATGCACGCGGTGCATCGCACACTCACCGATATGTCTCGACCTGTCTTGTTCTCAAAAGCCATCATCATCTTGGCCTTTGTACCGATCTTTACATTTCAGCGCGTTGAAGGAAAAATCTTTACGCCGGTTGCCCTAACCTTAACTTTTGCTCTTATCGGCGCGGTGTTGTTAACTTTCACTCTTTTACCGACCCTGCTGGCTTACGTCGTACGCAGCCGCCCCTTGATTGAAAAGCACAAGGCTTGGCTAGACAGCCTGCAAGAGCGCTATCGCTTGCTTGTTGTCTGGGTCATGGGTCATGCGCGCAAAGCACTGTTACTTTCAATTATTCCAGTCGTCGTGGCTTTTGCGCTTGCGACGCGAATGGGTAGCGAGTTCATGCCCAAGTTGGATGAAGGCAATATCTGGTTGAGCATCACCTTACCAACCTCATCATCGCTCGAGCACACCAAAGACATCGAAAGACTCGTCAGAGCGAAGCTACTTGCTTACCCCGAAGTTTCGCGTCTGATTTCGCATGTCGGGCGCCCCGATGATGGCTCAGATCCAAAAGGCCCAAACAATCTTGAGAGCCTGGTCGACCTGAAACCGCGAGATCAGTGGCGTTTCGCCAACAAAGAGGCATTAATCAGCAGTATGTCAAAGGATCTCTCTTCCATCCCAGGGATCATGACAAACTTTTCTCAAGTGATTCAGGATAATGTCGAAGAATCATTATCAGGATTTCGAGGCGAAATCGTTGCCAAAATTAGTGGCGCGAGTCTAGAGATACTTGAAGAAAAGGCCGCTGAAATTGTTGAAGTCATCGAACACATCCGAGGTGCAACGGATGTCGAAGCGACTAAACTGAGCGGTCAATCCGAAGTCGTCGTGGTACCAGATCGTGCCAAGCTGGCGCGCTATGGCATCAGTATTAGCGATGTCAGCGCTCTCGTGACCCAAGCGATGTCTGGCGCCTCGGTCACCAGCTTTTATGACAGTGACAAACGATTTGATGTTGTCGTAAAAATTGATCGAGAGCACCGCAATAGCATCGATTCGATCGCCGCGCTGCAGCTTGAGATTCCTGGTACTCAAGTTGGCAACGGGTCAGGTACCCTCGCTTTGGGAGATGTAGCCTCAGTCGAAGTCAGGGAAGGCGCCTCACGGATCTTACGTGAAGCCGGTACCCGCATCGTCATTGTGAAAATGAATTTACTCGGCCGCGATCAAGGGAGCTTTGTCGCCGAGGCACAAAAGAAGGTACGAGACAAGGTCAAGTTGCCACCAGGCTATAACTTGAGTTGGGGTGGTCAATTTGAAAACTCGCAGCGCGCAACCAAACGGCTGACAGTGATCATTCCCTTAACCATTCTTTTAATTTTTTCTCTGTTATTTTGGGCCTTTCGCTCATTGCGTATGGCAAGCCTCGTCATTGGTATGTTGCCCTTCACTCTGATTGGCGGCCTGGCGGCCTTAGGCTTGGCAGGGTTAAACCTGTCCGTCTCAGCCGCGGTCGGCTTCATTGCCGTGGCGGGTATCTCAGTCCAAAACAGCGTCATCATGGTCGAAGAAGTCATTATGCGTCTGCGCCAGGGACAATCAACCACTGAGGCAATCCTAGAGGGTGCCGTATCGCGTTTGCGACCGATTCTAATGACTGCACTGATGGCCGGTCTGGGTCTGTTGCCTGCGGCGCTGTCACAAGATATCGGCAGTGAAACCAATCGGCCCTTCGCCTGTGTCATTGTGGGCGGGATTACGACCGGAACCATTTTTATGCTATTGATTCTGCCAGCCGCTCTCAAACTCTTTGGTCACTTTACGAATGCCTCAGATGAAACCGCTGGGCTATTAGACGAGTCAACGGGTGCTCCGACACATGGTTAAGCTCAGACTCGCTCAATATTACGCCCTCGTATTTGCCTGCAGTACGATCGCAGGTTGTGCGGTCGGGCCAG
>CALCPT010000184.1 GCA_937897265.1 uncultured Alcaligenaceae bacterium | reverse complement strand
CGCTTGAGCGGCATTCTGCTGCTCAAGGGTCATGGTCTGCTGCTGGTTTTGTTCCAGCTTCGATTCAAGCGACTGCAATGCCTCGCGCGCCGACTGCTGCTGGGCTGCCAGTTCGGCTGCCAGCTGCGCGCGCAGCTGCACCGCATCGGCTTCGTAGGGACGGCGGATCTCGTCTTTCATGAGGTCGAGCAGGCGCTCGAGCCAGCGGTTGAGTCCCTCGAGCATGTCGGCCGGCACTAAGCCGCGATCGCGCATGGCAGTGCTGCACAGATAGACTATTACCCCCGAACGGGTCGCGTCTTCGATATAAGCTGATAGAGGGCGACTCAGAGGGGCGACCGCCTGATGCCTGGCAGCGTTATCGCGCACAAACAACTCAACACTGGCACCTAGGGCATGAATCTCAACGGGCCAATCCATTGCCGCAGCCGAGGCTGCCAACATGAAGGGGGTCGCGGCCAACTGAGGCACGTTGGCGTGGCTTTGCCACAACTGCAGCACCAGCGAGGTCATGACGACATCTCCAGGCGTTCGAGTTCGAGTCGCCGACTCATGACAGCACGTTCATACGACGAGACCGCAAAGGCCGACTCATGCTGAACCCAAGGAACGTTTGAAGTCAGCCAGCGAGGTGATCCCATGCAAATCCATCAACTCGTTTGCACGCACAGCGACCTCATTGCCGCTCAGCAACAGGCTTCGTGCCTCGGTTGAATCATCGGGCTCAAGGCGCACCAACCAATTCATATAGGGGCTTCGATTCACTTTAAACGGTGTCGTCTCAAGCGGCGTATTGATCTCGGCAACGACACAGGCAAAGGGTGTACGTACGGACAAGACGGTTTTTGCGACCTCGACTAGGGCGAAGGCTTTGTTTGCCTCGATCTCGCGCCCAACCGGCCGAGGGTTAAACATGTACAGGTCGCCCACCAACGCTAACCCGAAGGCCGTTAAACCCGCCTCAAGTTGCCCACCACCCGAGTCACGAAACCAAACATTCAGTTCAGCGTCGTACATCAGGTCATCCGGAAACTCACACCCACGAATCTCAGCCACGCGATTGACGCCCTTTAAAAAAATGGCGGAAGAGTATGGGAGTCGAACCCACCAAGGACTGTACGACAGCCCCTCCCGGATTTGAAGTCCGGACGTCCCACCCGAGAGCGTGACTCTTCCTTTGTGTTGCACTTTATCAGATTTGCCCTCAGCCTACGCTCTTGAAGCCGACCTCGTTCGCACGTCAAGCCGCGAGAGCCAGACTAACGTTCGCCCGACGCCGCCTCAACAAACAACCCCGCGTTACGCAAAATACGGTGATCTTTCTCAACACCTCGACCGTTACGCTCGTTTGCAACCACACGGCGGGTTAAACCTATTCGGTCAAACGCCTCAAGCACTTGAATCGCACGCTTGCGCCCCAGCCCCGAAGCGTCGCGAAACTGCACAACACTGACGGCCCCATGAAGCTGCAGCAGTTCGCGCAAGACGTTTGCTAAGGCCACCATCGTTGCATACGGATAAAACAAATCCTTGACTAACTGCACCACCAACGAGGTCCGCGCTTGTTTTTTGAGTAGGGTCCGTAAGGCCTCTTCGCTCGCTTGCACACTTAAGGCCAGATCGCGCACCCAGGGCGGATCAAAGCCTTGCTCGAGCATCTTAGGAAAAATCTTTTGCCAAAGAATTTGCTCTGCTGCACTTAAAGTAATGCGATGTTCGGGCATATGTGCAAAGCTACCGGTTAAGGCAATCGCACCCGTATCAATTTGGTATTGCGCCCACGCCTTAAACACAGCAACGTCTAGAAACGGCAAGGCCATGCGGCGCAGACGCTCAAGCGCCACGCCGGGCTCATCGGGTTCGGCGAGATGAAACGCCTGCAGGCTAGTCAATAGGCGTTCAGCCAGCGTGGTCTGGGCGCGAGTGCCAAACACCAAATCAACTTGTGCCACCTTAAGCGTCACTGCAATCGGCTCGCTCAGCTGCGCAACGAGCTCTCGCGCATCGCGATTCATCGCGCTGGCCCATTGTTCAAGCGCAAGCGGTACCAGCGAAGTTCGCAACAACGTATCAATCACGTCACCGGCCGACGCTTGACACAACACCTTCAACGTGTCGAGGCGTTCGGGCGTTTTGCGCGCCCGCACGGGGGGCGCGATATCTAACACTTGCGCGCCGGCAAGCGTGACGCGAGCACTACCATCACGCAGCACTACCCGATCATGCCAGCAAAAAGGCAAGGCTCGCTCGAGCACGCATTGCGCAAACCCATTGTGACCGGGCAGCAACTCGCTCTGCTCTAATAAAATCAAACGCGCCACCACATGGTCACAGCCATGATGCAGCAAGACACGTTCACCGTCTTTTAAGGCACGTTCTGAGTCTGCTGGCACACTTAGTAAACAATCAATGCGCGAGGTCTGACGATTGAACTGTGGCGCCAACAACCAATCACCACGCTGCACTTGAGCCAGCTCAACACCGGTGAGCACCAGACCGCAACGCTGGCCCACTGTTGCAACGTCAGCGTTTTGATTTTGCGCATGGATCGATCTGACGCGCACTTCGAGTCCCGCATGCGCCAGCGTCAACGCATCCCCTACCCGCACCTGCCCCGCAATCACCGCGCCCGTCACTGCGACACCAAGCCCCTTGACCACAAACACCCGATCAATCGCTAATCGAAAATGCTTGGCGCGCTCGGGCGGCTGTTCAACCGCAAGCACAAACAAAGCTTGCTTAAGCGCTTGCACACCCAAGCCTTGACGCGAAGACACAACATGACACGCAACATTGCCAAACCGTGTCTGAGCGACATGACGTGCGACCTCATCGCGCACTTGATGCGCGCGTACGTCATCGACCATGTCCGATTTCGTGATTGCAACCGTTAAGCCGGCCACCCCTAGCAAATCTAAAATTCTTAAGTGTTCACGCGTTTGCGGCATGATGCCATCATCGGCCGCCACAACTAGCAAGCCGTGATCCATCCCCACGGCACCAGCCGCCATCGTATGCACAAATTTTTCGTGACCCGGCACATCCACAAAGCCGATAATCTCGTTGAGTTCATTGGGCGCGTAAGCGAATCCAAGATCAATCGTCATGCCACGGGCTTTTTCTTCAGGCAGACGGTCGGCATCCACACCCGTGAGCGCCTTCACGAGTGAAGTTTTACCGTGATCAATATGGCCAGCGGTACCGATGATCATTGGGTCAGTTCCACAGTTTCCCCTAAGCCATTCAACGCGCAGCCTCTAAGCGACCAAGCGCCGCCAACATATGCTCGACCAATACTTTTTCTTTGTCGAGCGTCAAACAACGCAAATCTAATAACAACGTTTTTTCTGACAAGCGGCCAATCACAGCCGTCGCCGATGCGCGCAGTAAACGCTCAAGGCGCACAACATTCTTTTCGTGGACTTTAGATTGGGCTTCAATCGCCAGCGCCACAGAAGGTAAGCGCTCAACCGGTAGCGACCCCGAGCCGATCTGCGACTTCACCGACTGCGTCTTAAGCGAAAGCCCACACAACGTTAAGGCCGCTTGCAGCTGTGGCCTGAGGCGCTCGGCCTGCGCTTGCATCTCACCCTCAGCCCGAGTTAACAATTGCAACACCGCCAAGCGCTGCGGCAAGGTATCTGGGTTGCGATAAAGTCGCAAGACGGCCTCGAGACCAGCAAGCGTGATCTTGCCCACACGCAACACGCGCTTAAGGGGGTTTTTCTTTATTCTCTGGATCAAGTCACGACGCCCGACCAAAATGCCCGCCTGTGGGCCACCCAGCAACTTGTCGCAACTGAAGGTCACGAGATCGGCCCCAGCCTCAATCGCTTGCCTAGGGGTAGGCTCTGAGGGTAAGCCGTAACGCGACAAGTCGAGTAGCGTGCCAGAACCTAAATCAACCACAAAGGGCAACTGCCGTTCATGCGCGATACGCGCCAATTCGGGTTCTGGCACCTCTGCGGTAAAGCCTTGCACCACATAATTACTGGTGTGCACCTTCATCAGCAGCGCTGTTTTGGCGTTGATCGCCTCAGCAAAGTCTTTGGGATGGGTGCGGTTGGTGGTGCCAACCTCAACGAGTTTCGCGCCTGCGCGCTTCATGATGTCGGGGATTCTGAATGCCCCGCCGATTTCAATCAGTTCACCGCGCGACACAATGGTCTCTTTGCGGTTGGACAAGGCATTGAGCAATAAAAATACGGCAGCGGCATTGTTATTGACAACCGTTGCTGCCTCAGCACCCGTTAACTCACACAGCAATTCTTCAACCAGTTCGTCACGATCACCCCGCTTGCCTTCACCTAAGTCGTATTCAAGGGCACACGGCTCGGCTGCAGCGCTAGCCATAGCCTCAATCACCTCAGAGGGCATCACAGCTCGACCCAGATTGGTGTGCAGCACGGTGCCGGTTAAATTGATGACACGACGCAGGTTAGGTGTTGCACGCGCCTTAAGCTTTTGTGCAATCTGCTCAAGCAAGGCGTCTAGGTCGGGTTGGGTCAGACGCTTATTTTCAAGACACTCTTGGCGCACTAGCGACAGGGTTGAGCGAGTGACGCGTAAGACTTCATCGCGACCGTATTCAGTTACCCAATCTTCGGAGCGTTTATGAGAGAGGATCTTATCGACCGAAGGTAACTGTGAAAGCCATTCAGACACGGGCGCACGCGCCACGGGTGGTTTATTCATAAAGGATTGAATACCTAAGTCGTTGAGGTCGGCTGACCCACCGTAAAAAACAAATTGCGCCCAGTGCGAGAAAATCCTTCACTCGATAGTGCTAGGTCTAGGCTAATCGAGGCGAGGTCATCGGCGACCGCATCGATGAGCGGCTCTTTGGCTTGAAACATCAGTTTGAGATAGCCACGGCATACTTCGCAACATTCGCCCTGCAAGGCGCTGTCACGCGTATCACCCAGCATCGACACCTCTTTAGGGGTCTCACAATTTGTGCAGCGTGCGCGCGGCGCATACCACTCTGAGGCACAAAGCGAGCAAATCAAGTAACGATGCAAATCGCGTTCGCCCACACGTACGACGCTGGCCACAGGATGCGAGCCACAGACTGGGCACAGACCACTTTCGCCCTTATGCAACTCGACAAATGCAGATAAAGTTTTAGACTGCGTAGCCCACAACAGCTGCAACACAGCACCAATAAACGGCACGGCATCGGCAGGCAACGCAGCTTCATCAGCGGCTAGCAAGGCCTTAGCCTGACGTATTTGATCGACCACCGCTGTTTGTTTCACACGCTCAAGCGCACCACGTACACCGGGCGCAAGCGGTTGCGCTTCAAGAGCCGCACTCAGCGCATTGAATACCACTGACCATTGTGCTTCAGGTAACCAGGTGGTGATTGAAAATGGGGGTAGTTTATGAATAAACGATTCGCGCACGACGGTTTCGTCAAGCGGTTGTGGCGTGACGCTGCTTAGGCAATCGACTTGCGCTTGCATAAGCTGCGCACAAAAGGCCAGCCAGGGCGAATCGCTTTGCTGAGCTGCGAGCACATGCATGCGCTCAGCACGGGCACGAAACATTTCACCCGCATCGACTACCACCAGCAAGGGGGTATCGTCATCGGGCATGCCTTGTATTTCGCCAGGCTGTATCAGTTTGACTGCTTTCACGCTCATGTTGCTATCTCAACTCTCGATGCTATTGTGCCTGCCAAAACAGACGGGGCTTAGTACCACGCCAAACGGTGAGTGTGATCGTGTACTTAAACGCGCAAGGGGAAGAATATCAGTCTTCCCCTTGCGTTGACTACACAACAAGCAACCAAGATAGTTGTTTGTTGCCGGCGACCTCTCGCAAATCGCGTTATTTGCCGCCAGTCACTTCTTTAAACCAACCTGGGTGATGTTTACGAGCCCAGGCGCGGCTGACCACACCTGTCCACATCGCACCAATCGTGCCCTTTACCCACAGTGCTGCATAGACGTGAGTAATGATCGTCAAGATCAAGACCCAGGCTGACACGGCGTGCACCAAAGCCGCTACACGGGTCACATCGACTGAAAAGTAATGTGAAAAGTAAGGCCGCCAAAACGCCAAGCCTGACACTACCAACAAGATCATGGTCAAGACCATCACCCAGAAAGCAGCTTTTTGCCCACCGTTATAACGACCCACCTCAGGCAGGCGATCATGCTTTTTGTTCAGCACATCGCCGATCTGACCCAGCCACTTACGGTCATTCGCCGTGAGAACGTTGTGGTGCCAAAATTTGAAAAAAATCAGCACAAACAACACAAACATGGCTGAACCGATAAACGGATGCAAGATCCTGGTCAATGAGCCACCGCCAAACAAGCCCGACAGAAAGAACATTGACGGATGAAACATCGCCAAGCCGCCAAGTGCCGCCAACACAAACAAAATTGCGATCAACCAATGGTTCAAACGATCTGAACCCTTGTACCGCACGATGCCTTCTTGTTGATTAGACATGGTTCATCTCCTTAAGACTTTTTCGAGTCATCATGGTCTTCATCCACCGTATCCGGGCCCTTGATCGCGTAATGAATCACACCAGCAAACACGGTTGCAGCCATGGTCAACAGCGCAATCGGTTTCATGATGCCTTTCCAGAGCCCAACCGTTGACGAGATCTTTGGATCAGCCGGCAAGCCGTTGTAAGCCGTGGGCTTGTCGCCGTGCGGCAACGCATACATCACGTGTGTGCCACCCACACCTTGTGGGTTATACAAAGACGCCTTGTCATAGCCACGACCGTTCAAATCTTTAATCCGTTCGTTGGCGTATTTGATACGGTCATCTTTCGGACCAAAGGTCAGAGCTTGCGTCGGGCAGGCTTTCACGCATGCTGGCTCTTGTCCCACAGACACGCGATCCGAACATAAGGTGCACTTGGTGGCCTTGTTGGTGGTTTGCGAAATCTTTGGCACATCGAACGGGCAACCAGCCACGCAATAGCCGCAGCCAATACATTTGTCAGAGTTGAAATCGACAATGCCATTATCAAGTTTGACAATCGCACCCGGGCTGGGGCAAGCCTTCAGGCAGCCTGGATCTTCGCAATGCATACAACCATCTTTGCGAATCAACCAGTCGATTCCGCCTTGAGCGTTTTCAACTTCGTTAAATTTCATCACCGTCCAAGCATTCGCTCCGAGCTCAACCGGATTGTTATACGTGCCATCGGTGTCACCGACAGCAGGACGGGTTTCATTCCACTCCATGCAAGCGACCTGACAGGCCTTGCAACCAATGCAGCTCGAAATATCGATCAGCTTGGCGACATGAACTGTCTTGGCCGCCGCAGCGGGTGGAGTCATGGTCGTAGCAGACTGGGCGACGACGTGAAGTGCTTGAGTTGCCATGTCGTATCCCCTTATGCTTTCTCAATGTTGACCAAGAACGCCTTGAACTCTGGCGTCTGAGAGTTTGCATCGGCCACATAGGGCGTCAGCGAGTTCGCAAGCTGTGCTGGTTTGGTCAAGCCTTTAAAGCCGAAGTGAATCGGTATGCCAACGTGATAAATCGTCTGGCCATCGACCTTCATGCCTTTTAAGCGCATCGTCACCATCGCTTTCGCGTGCACGTGTCCGCGAGCAGAACTCACCTTCACGCGGTCTCCCGAGGCAATCCCACGCATCTTGGCCAACTCTTGGCTGACCTCAACAAACAATTCTGGTTGCACGATGGCATTCAGGTCTGAGTGTTTTGACCAATAGTGAAAGTGCTCAACCAAACGATAGGTCGTCGCGGCAAACGGATAGTCTTTTCGAGTGCCAAAGACTTCCATGTCGCCCTTGTAGACTCGGGCCGCGGGGTTCGAAGTCGCCTTCGGGTTATTCGGATGCATTGGGTTGCGACCTAAGGGGGTCTCAAACGGCTCGTAATGCTCAGGGAAAGGTCCTTCCGCCATTTGTGGTGCAAATAAGCGTGCGACGCCCTCTTGCACCATGATGAACGGCATGACATTTTCTTCTGGCTTAGCATTTGGACGCATGTCGGGGATATCACTACCGCCCCACCGATCTCCCAGCCATTTCAGAACCGTACGTGATTCGTCCCAAGGTTTACCGTTGATGTCCGCAGACGCACGGTTGTACAGAATACGTCGGTTGGCGGGCCAGGCAAAGCCCCAATTCAAGCTTTGACCAATCCCATGCTCTGACGTGTCGGTCGGATCGCGACGTGCAGTCAGATTGCCCGACTTATTCCACATCCCTGAGTAGATCCAGTTGCCGCAAGCCGTGCCACCGTTGTCCACGAGTTGTGCAAAGCCGGCGAGTTGCTCACCAGCAGGCACAAGTACGTTACCGGCCGCATCCTTCAAATCAACCAAAGCTTTACCGCTAATTTCTTTGTTGATTTCAGCTGCGTCGGGGTTCAACGGATTGGTGTAGTTCCAGGTCAGATTCAAAATCGGATCTGCGTAAGCACCGCCCTCTTTCTTGTACATGTCGCGCAAGCGTGTGAACAAGGCTGCCATAATCTCTTGGTCAGACTTTGACTCACCTGGGCCATCAGCGGCTTTCCAGTGCCACTGAATCACGCGGCCTGAATTGGTAAAGGTACCGTCTTGCTCGGCAAAACAGGTGCCAGGCAAACGAAACACTTCAGTCTGAATTTTGCTTGCATCGACGTTATTAAATTCGCCGTAGTTTTTCCAAAACTCGCTGGTCTCGGTCGACAGCGGATCAACGATCACAAGGTACTTCAGCTTGGCTAACGCCGCACTAATCTTGTGCTTATTGGCAACGGCCGCAAGCGGGTTAAAGCCAGACGAAATAAAGCCATTCATCTTGCCCTGATGCATATTTTCAAAAATCTGCATGATGTCGTAAGGCGCATCACGCTTAGGCAAGTAATCGTAAGCAAAATTAGTCTCAGTGGTGGCATGCTCGCCATACCAAGCTTTCATCAGGCTGTTAAACCACTTCGGAAAGTTTTGCGGAAAATTCATCTGCCCAGGGCGTAAGGCCTTTGGCGTACGCGCAGCCTTGTACTGATCGTACGTCGCATCGGCGTCGGCAGGCGAAGACAAATACCCAGGCAACACTTCTGAATACAAGCACTGGTCAGTAATGCCTTGCACGTTGGCGTGACCACGCAACGCATTAACGCCACCGCCGGCCATACCCATATTTCCCAACAACAACTGAATCATTGCCATCGTGCGAATATTTTCAGAGCCGATCGAGTGTTGCGTCCAGCCCAATGCGTACAAGATCGTCATGGTCTTGTTCGCAGCCGAGGTCGCTGCAATCATCTCGCACACTTTCAAGAACTGATCTTTAGGTGTACCGGTGACGCTGCTCACGAGTTCGGGCGTGTAGCGTGCGAAGTGCTTTTTCATCAACTGGAAGACGCAGTTTGGATCTTGCAAGGTTGGATCAACCTTGGCAAAGTCGCCTTCCATTTGGTACGTCCAGGTACCTTTAGCGTATGAACGCTTGGCCTCGTCATAGCCCGTAAACAAACCGTCTTTAAACCCGTAATCTGGGTTAATCAAAAAGGCAGAGTTCGTGTAGTTCTTGACGTACTCGTGATGAATCTTGTCGTTGGCCAACAAATAATTGATGACACCACTCAAGAACG
>CALCPT010000183.1 GCA_937897265.1 uncultured Alcaligenaceae bacterium | reverse complement strand
AAGGTGGTGAACGCTCGTCCTGGTAAGTCGGCGGATACGGCAACCTTTGATGTGCAATTGCTTGGGTTGTTTGGTTTTGGTGCGCCGATTCAGTCCGCGGGTCAAAAGTTTGCCGCTCAGTCTTACACCCTAGCAGTGGGTGAGCCAAAGCGGGGCCCAACGACCCCAGTTGGTGTGCGAATGGGTGAAAAAACCGTCGGCACGCAGCAAACCATCCAGACTGCGGTCGGTAGGTTGCAATGTTGGCCCGTGCGCTACGCCCGCAACACAGATGCGACAACCGCACAGGTGCAGGGTATGGTGCTACCGATCCCGTCGATTCAATCCCAGGTGACAGATTGGTTTTGTCCGTCGACTAATCTTGTGATGAAGCAAGAGATTGAGCACTCGGGTCAAAAATCGGTCATTGAGGTAAAAGTATTGCGCTAAATTGTCGGCACCATTTAAAGGCCTAGATCGCCCCACATTGCATCCACACGCGCCTTGGTTGTAGCATCCATCGTGATAGGTGTGCCCCATTCGCGCTGAGTCTCACCTGACCATTTGTTGGTGGCATCGAGGCCCATTTTTCCGCCGAGTCCTGAAACAGGTGAAGCAAAATCCAAATAGTCGATGGGTGTGTTTTCAACGAGCAGGGTGTCACGCACGGGGTCCATGCGGGTGGTCATTGCCCAGACGACTTCTTTCCAGTCGCGCGGGTTGATGTCCTGATCGACGACAACGATAAATTTCGTGTACATGAACTGGCGCAAAATACTCCATAAGCCGAACATCACCCTCTTGGCGTGGCCTGGGTATTGTTTGCGAATCGACACCACGGCTAAACGATAGCTGCAGCCTTCGGGAGGTAGATAAAAATCAACAATCTCGGGTAACTGTCGGCGCAAAATCGGCACGAAGACTTCGTTGAGTGCAACGCCCAAGACAGCAGGTTCATCGGGCGGCTTGCCTGTATAGGTGGTGTGGTAAATCGGGTTGCGACGCATCGTGATGCGCTCAACGGTAAAGACCGGAAACCAGTCTTGCTCGTTGTAATAGCCCGTATGGTCGCCATAGGGGCCTTCTAGTGCCAACTCGTAGTCAGAGGTGGGCGGCGGGTTCACACCTTGAGGGACAACAGGTTTGAATGCGCGCGGATCTGAACTGGGTAACAAGTGTCCTTCAAGAACGATCTCAGCAGTCGCCGGAACCGATAGCTCGCTGCCAATCGCCTTGGTGACTTCGGTGCGTGCGCCGCGTAGCAAACCTGCGAATTGATACTCAGACAAGCTATCCGGTACCGGTGTGACGGCCCCTAATGTCGTGGCTGGGTCGGCACCTAGAGCCACCGCAATGGGGAAGGGCGTGCTGGGATTTGCCAGCGCGTGGTCTCTAAAATCAAGGGCCCCCCCGCGATGCGACAACCAACGCATAATGAGCTTATTGCGGCCAATCACTTGTTGCCGATAAATGCCTAGATTTTGTCGACGGGCGTTGGGCCCGCGAGTGATCACGAGACCCCAAGTGAGCAACGGCGCAATGTCGCCGGGCCAGCAAGTTTGAATAGGCAGTCTGGCCAGATCGACATCGTCGCCTTCCCAAACGATCTCTTGGCATGGTGCGCCGCGAACAGTTTTGGGGCTCATATCCCAAAGCGCGGCTTTGAGCATTGAGACCTTGGCTAGGGCGTCACGAAAGCCTTTTGGGGCCTCGGGTTCGCGTAGCGACGCGAGTAATTCACCGATCTCTCGAAGGGCGCTGACGTTTTCTGCGCCCATCCCACGTGCGACTCGTGCGGGTGTGCCAAACAAATTCGCCAAGACGGGCATTGGGGCGGGTGCGCCGTTGTGAATGGCCCGTTCAAAGAGCAGGGCCGGACCCTCAGCTTTGAGGACACGATCTGCAATCTCGGTCATTTCAAGCGAAGTGGACACTGGATGACCGATCCGTTTGAGTTCGCCCGAACGTTCAAGCTGTGCAATAAAATCTCTTAAGTCTTTGTATTTCAAGGTCTTGATCCGCCAAAACGGTTACAGTTCTACGATGCACACAAGGTTAACACCCGCCATGCTTGACCCCAAGGTGAAGCAAACATGACCCTACAACGTTTGAGTCATTCACGCGATCAGCGCGCAGCCATTTCAAGGATGCGCTCATGCTGACTTTGTCGCCCGCTTGGAATGTGACGCAGCAGCTCGTGAGCGGGCTCTACCGTAATCTGGCAGAGTTTGTGCGAACTTGCGCAATTTATCTAGGTATTTCAGTGCTCGTAGCCGGCACGATGGTGCTAACTATGCCGGCATTGCGCGGCCAGGCGTTGCAAATTCATTCGGCGCTGCTTTACGCGCTGGTGCCTGAGGCCTTGATTCCGCAGGCAACGACCAATACCAGCGCACCTGTGGGCACGATCGTGGCCGCTGTTGACCTAGAGCCAATTCGGGGCGAAACCTTGCCGCCCTCGGCAGCGGGGCGTTCACCCCCCGCGGTGGCGCCGGCAATGCCAGGCGCAACGTCGCGTTTAGATCTGGCGATTCCGATCAGTTCGTTACCGCCT
>CALCPT010000182.1 GCA_937897265.1 uncultured Alcaligenaceae bacterium | reverse complement strand
GGTCACCGCTATAGCGCTTGGGGTGAAAGGTGTCGCAGAAGGCGGCCATAAGTCCCGGCAAGTCCTCTGCGCCCGGCGGCACATGTTGCCCCACGCGAACGGCGCGGGTGCGCCAGGCACCCGGCACCACCGTGTCCACGACTTTGCCCTGTGCGTCCTTGATCTGCCACAGGCTTTCGGGAATCCGTGAATAGAACTGATGATGCACCTGCAGGATGAAGTCGGGGCTATACAAGGTGTCCAGATCTCGTATCCATTCCTGCACGGCCATGTGGGCAAGCGACTCCAGCTGTAGATCACGCTTGGCGGGGTCCGCATCGTAGTCCCCGCGCTGAGCCGCGCGGATCTCGTGCGGCCGCGTGGCGTTACCCTCGATCAGGTTGGAGTAATAGGAATTGATCACCGCCATGTGACGTTCAAGGGTGGTCAGAGTCAGCGGCGCCAGCTGACCTGTCAGGCGGGCGGAGAGTTGAACCAGTCGCATTGCCTTGTCAGGCAGGGGCGACTGCGCGAGCGCACTGTCAGAGGGGATGAAGGGCGCTAGATCGAGGATCGATGTTGCCATGGCAGGTGCTCAAGATGCTGAAAGAGTTTCATATTTTGGCCGGTTATATGGCCGGATTAAAATGTAACTATCTTTATGATCTTAATACCTTTTAATTTCCATTAAGGCAAACAATAAATCTGAAGTGGCCGGTTACTTGGCCGTACTTGCATGCAGCTTGAGCCCGAGCGCCTCAACGACTCTCATGATCGTTGCCAGTTCGGGATTACCAGTAGGCGACAACGCCTTATAAAGACTTTCACGCGCCAAGCCGGTGTCACGGGCCAAAGCCGTCATGCCCTTCGCACGCGCAATATCACCAAGCGCTGCAGCCACCAAAGCAGGGTCACCCTCCTCCAATGCGGCCTCAAGGTAAGCCGCCATATCCGCCTCGGATTTCAGGTGTTCTGCGGGATCCCACGGTAAGGTTTTTGTCTTTGCCATATACGCCTCCTACAATTCACGAGCCAACGCTTTTGCCTTGGCTATATCGTCATCTTGCGATGATTTGTCACCACCAATCAGAAGCAGGACGTATTCGTTTTGGTTTGCCAGGAAATAGATTCTGTATCCCCGAGCATAATCGATTCGCAGCTCTGAAACGCCCTCTCCGACGGACTTCACATCACCTGGATTCCCCAGCGACAATCGCCTGATTCGAATGTTGATTCTGGCGCGCGCGTTATGGTCCCGAAGAGTTCTGAACCACTTTGAGAATTGCGAGGTTTGTCGGATTTCGATCATAGTATCACCGTAACCCATGGGATACGCCACTAAAAAGACGTTTTGAGTCGAACATGGTTCCGCAGAGGTATTCCGGAGGATGCGTAACTTACTTTTTGCACAGATTGAGTGTAGACCCTCAATCCCAAATCAGCCAATCGGCCGGGCTGAGCGAGGCAATTGACCAGGCTAAGGGTAATGACACTAAAGCGGTGATCAAGGCGACACTAGGCCCACCAAATCGGGGCTTGGTCGCCAACAACCACAGGGGCTACAATGACGACATCTGCAATTGGAGGCTATATGCCGACCGACAACACACTTGAGCGTCTCCGCTCGCAAGCACTTCAACTCTCCGAGCAAGAGCGCTCCGAACTTGCGCACTCGCTAATCCAAAGTCTTGACGCGCCTGCAGACGAGAGCGTCGAGGCCGCCTGGGATATCGA
>CALCPT010000181.1 GCA_937897265.1 uncultured Alcaligenaceae bacterium | reverse complement strand
TGTGAATGGTTAAAAAGGCGGTCGTTGACGGATCGATCGCCGCCATTTCTTCAAATACTAAGGTCGCGTCCAAACGCGGCAAGCCTAAACCGCCGATCTCTGGCGAAGCATACATCGCACCAAACCCCATGCGACCCGCGAGTTTGATCGTTTCGATTGGAAAAATCGCCTCTTGATCCCAGCGCGCGGCGTGCGGTGCAAGCTCGCCTACCGCAAACTCCTTTGCGGCTTGCGCAAAGGCGACTTGATCTTCACTAAGTTCCATATCCATCGCGGTCTCCTGAGGCCTTACCCGTAAACGAAGCTAGGCCGATTGTTCTGTCGCAGTCATCGTCAAATCGTCATGACAAGAGAATACTAAATTTAAACGACTCGGCATATTGTCTTGCCGCTGACAATTACACAGAGTCAAACCCTTGAGTATTAACGAAACGAATTGGGTCGTTAGCCAACAAGCACTCGGTCGTTTACACCGTCAAATCATCGATCGGCATTTTCTTTTTAATATTCCGTACTTTTTCTCGATGCAGCGCGCGTCGACGGCGCGCTGCCTTTGGCTCAACAACCAGTGGCCGGCAAAGCTCAAGCCGATCACCGTCACACAATAGTCGAGTTGGGTCGCAGCGTTGCCCAAAAATGGCTAGGCCAGCGGGCTGATACTTTTGTAACAAACCACTTCGCTCAAGAGCCTGTTGGACATGAGTACCAACAGGCAATACTAGCGAGACTGACTCGATCTGATCTGGGCTTGCCCAGACCACAGAGATTGATATCTCTGCAGGCTCGCCCGGCACGGTTTGATCGGGCACCGAGTGGTTGACAGGCTCGGATGCTTCGTCTTGAGCAAGAGGAGTCGTGCTGCGGGTGTCAGTTGTCATCACTACGCCTCTTAGTCTTGGCCATAGACAGACTGGGCACGTTGCGTAAACGAATCAATAAAGCTCGAGGCAATCCGGTTAAAAATCGGGCCTACTAAAGCCTCGAGTGTACGGCTCGAAAAGGCATACTTTAAAGTGAACAAAACCTTACAGGCGTCTTGAGCGAGTGGCAAAAAAACCCATTCACCAGTCAGTTCAGAAAAAGGACCATCAACTAACTCGAGGTCAATCTTCTTAGGATAATCGTGACGATTCCGAGTGGTAAAGGTTTGCCGAACACCCGCCAACGCAATGGTGATCGAGGCCTGCATGCCGTGCTCGTCGCGTTGACTAACATTAGCACCACCGCACCACGGCATAAATTCAGGGTACTTCTCAACTTGGGCGACCAACTCAAACATTTGGCTCGCACTGAAAGGGACTAGGACAGAACGCTCGACGCAATGCATTGTGGATCGTGAATGGTTGCTAGAATAGAGGCATTTTACCGGTATCACACCAGAAGTCTTAGGCCCAATGAGCATTATCGAAAACCGCAAAGCTTTTCACGACTACCTAATTGAAGAACGCTTCGAGGCTGGCCTCGTGCTGCAAGGCTGGGAAGTCAAAGCGATTCGCGAGGGTCGAGCCCAGCTAAAAGAAAGCTACGTGGTCGTGCTCGAGGCCGAATTATGGCTGATTGGCATGCATATTAGCCCTTTATTGTCGGCCTCAACCCATATTTTGCCTGACGCCACCCGCACCCGTAAGCTACTGCTCAAAGCCGAAGAAATTAGCAAACTCATTGGTAAAGTCGAACAACGTGGGTTTGCCTTGGTACCGATCAATTTGCACTACAAAAACGGACGAATCAAGCTAGATTTTGGCCTTGGTAAAGGTAAAAAGCTACACGACAAGCGCGACGCTTCGCAAGAAAAAGACTGGGCGCGCGAAAAAGAACGTCTGATGAAGCACGACACACGCAATCGCGACTAAGCCCCCTGCGCTGTAAAACCTCGCCGCGTAGCACCGCAAACATCCCCTCGCACCTCAGGCCTCTCGCGCTCTTGACAGAGGGGCTTCACGTGACAACCGTAGTGGTAAACATTCTTGGCTGCGACACTTCTCGTTGG
Organism: uncultured Alcaligenaceae bacterium; assembly: GCA_937897265.1. Taxonomy (GTDB): domain Bacteria; phylum Pseudomonadota; class Gammaproteobacteria; order Burkholderiales; family Burkholderiaceae_B; genus Zwartia. The sequence continues at coordinate 631 of CALCPT010000181.1, read as the reverse complement.
GACTTAGAAAGCAAAAAGCGAAGACATTTTTGAAATGCTTCGCTTCTTGTTAAACGTCTATCTCAGTTGCGCAACCCCAAACCGTTAGGGTCGTAGCAGCAAATTACAACACTATTTTGCTGCCAATCGCTGCCAAGTATCAACCACCGTGTCAGGGTTCAACGACATCGATAAAATGCCTTCGTCTTTGAGCCATTGCGCAAGATCAGGATGATCACTGGGGCCTTGGCCGCAAATCCCCACATATTTACCTGCTTTGAGGCAGGCGCTAATCGCTCGTTGCAGCATGAACTTAACGGCGTCATCTCGTTCGTCAAAGTCAGCGACTAAAAGCTCCATCCCTGAATCGCGGTCTAAGCCAAGCGTCAACTGTGTCATGTCATTTGAGCCGATCGAGAAACCATCAAAGTGCTCAAGAAATTGCTCAGCCAAAATCGCGTTCGACGGAACCTCGCACATCATGATGATGCGTAACCCATTTTCGCCACGCGCCAAGCCATGGTCTGCTAACAGATTGACCACTCTCTCAGCTTGTTTCACCGTACGTACAAACGGCACCATGATCTCAACGTTGGTCAGACCCATTTGTTCACGCACGCGCTTGAGAGCTTCGCATTCCATTTTGAAACAC
>CALCPT010000180.1 GCA_937897265.1 uncultured Alcaligenaceae bacterium | reverse complement strand
CTCGATCCCGTCAGGCGTCACAGCTTTCGATGTCGTCCCAATCGCTTTGGCGAGACCTGAGTCGGTAACGCTCAGGGTACTAGCGTTCGCTTCGGTCTCGGTTGGGGTCGCATCGTATATCGTCGCATCAGGTTCCGTTTGCGAAACCTGTGTCAACTCAATTGACTCTTGAACTTTAGCTTTAGGACGAATCACACGCAGCAACGTCTCCCAGAGAACATCCGGATCGATCGGCTTTGTCACAAAATCTTGCATCCCTGCCGCCATACATTTTTCTTTATCTTGCAACATTGCGTTAGCGGTCATTGCGACAATCGGCAGCTGCTCGGCAGAAAGCGTTTTTCTGACTTCAATCGTAGCCGTCACACCGTCCATCACCGGCATCTGCATATCCATCAAGACCACATCCCAGTGGGTGGGCCTGGCAAGAATCATGTCTAAAGCCTCTTTGCCGTGATTCGCAACTTCAACGTTGACATTACCTTCGGCTAGCAGCTCTGTCGCCACCAATTGATTAATTTCATTGTCTTCGACTAATAAAATATTTGAGCCCGCAATCGATGACACCAACTCAAGCAGACTTTGCCCCTGCGATTCAAGCCCCAGATTGTTAGGTTGAGCGTCATCGGTATAAAACGACATCAGCGCCTCAGCCAGTTTTGCAGGGTTGACGGGTTTGAGTAAGACTTGATCAATCCCAACCGTTACAGCCAGTGGCAACAAGCTATCGGTATCGTAGCCGGTCACCATCACCATATAGGCTGCGGGTAGGTTCAGCGCATTGATACGACGTGCCGTCTCAACGCCGTCAATGCCCGAAAGCTGCCAATCGATCAACAGCAATTCAAATGGTTTACCAATCGCGGCCTGTTGTTGGATGCATTCAAGGGCCACCTCACCGCTTGCTGCAGCCATCACCTCAAGCCCCATATGTTCAAGCAGGTCGATCAGCACAATTGAAGCGGCTTCGTTATCGTCAATCACCAAGATCCGCTTATCACGCAGGTTGTGTACTGGGTTGCGATAGTGCGGCGCCTGATGACTGACTCCTAGCCAACCCGTAAACCAAAACGTACTACCCTCGCCCGCAACGCTTTCAACACCGACAGTACCGTTCATTAATTCGGCTAGTTTTTTAGCGATCGACAGCCCGAGCCCCGTACCACCATACTTGCGAGTAGTCGATGAATCGGCTTGTTGAAAACTTTGAAACATCAGTTTGATCTGATCCGGCGTCAAGCCGATCCCCGTATCCCGAACGGCGCAGTACAGCTGCAACTCGTCGTCTTTGCGTTCATCAATACGCAAGACAATTTCAATTTGTCCCTTATCGGTAAATTTGACCGAATTATTGGCGTAGTTGATCAAGATTTGACTCAAACGTAAGGCATCGCCCACCAACCGTTGAGGTACGTCAGCAGCCACATTGAAGATGAGCTCTAGACCTTTTGCATGCGCCTTTTCAGCGATCAAAGTTAAGACGTTGTCGAGTACGGATTGCAGACTAAAGTCAATTTTCTCAACCGTCAGTTTGCCTGCTTCGATCTTTGAAAAATCCAAAATATCGTTAATGATTCCCAGTAGATGCTTGCCCGACTGGTGGATTTTTTGCACGTAGTCGCGCTGACGAGGATTTAGCTCTGTCTTCTGAACCAAGCTACTCAGGCCGATGATGGCATTCATTGGCGTTCGGATTTCGTGGCTCATGTTGGCCAAAAAATCGCTTTTAGTTTGCGCCGCCTCTTGCGCTTTATCTCGCGCGATTTTTAGCTCAACCTCTTGTTGTTTGCGGATACTAATATCTTCGATCATCCAGACCGTTCCGCGACTCGGATCGCCACGATCAATGGCGCGCCCACACATTCTGGCGTAAAAGGTGCTGCGATCTTTTCGATAGAGTGGCATCTCTTGGTTGTTCATTTCGCCACGCCACATTTTTTCGTAGCCCGCCA
>CALCPT010000179.1 GCA_937897265.1 uncultured Alcaligenaceae bacterium | reverse complement strand
ATCTACACAGGCGAAGACACTCTTTCCCTACACGACGCTCTTCCGATCTAACCCTGCCTCTGCTGCAAGCGCAAGGCCGAGTGCTTGCGCAGGCTGTGACCTCGCCCTTGAATGTGCCCGGCTTTGATAACTCTGCGATGGATGGCTATGCCTTGCACGTCACTGATATCAACGCTCTACCCGACGCCTTCGCAGTGGTGCAGCGAATTGCCGCTGGGCAAACCGGCACAGCGTTAGCAGGCAACACTGCCGCACGCATTTTTACTGGGGCGCCGATCCCCGAGGGTGCCAATGTTGTCGTGCCGCAAGAAAACACCCAAGACGAAAATGGCGCAATCAAACTTACCCAACCCATTCGACTACATCAGCATATTCGTCGCAAAGGTGAGGACATCACGCTAGGCGGCCCTGTGCTCGCCGCTGGTCAGCGCCTGGGCGCGCAACATCTGGCCATGCTTGCCTCAATCGGGGTCGCGAATGTAACGGTGTTTACCTGGCTGAAAGTGGGTGTGTTTTTTACTGGTGACGAGCTCACCGAACCTGGTCAGCCCTTGGCACCAGGAGCCATCTATAACAGCAATCGGTACGCCATCAATGGTTTGCTTAAGCAACTTGGCTGCGCAATCACAGACTACGGCATTGTGCGGGACTCTGCTGAGGCGACTCGCGAGGCGTTGCAACGTGCCGCCGCTGAGAACAACGTGATTATTACTTGCGGCGGTGTGTCCGTTGGCGAAGAGGATCACGTCAAGGGTGCAGTGCAAGCGCTGGGTTCGCTTGATCTGTGGCAAATTTCAATGAAACCAGGCAAGCCCTTGGCATACGGCCAAGTCGGCACAGCTGACTTTATCGGCCTACCGGGCAACCCTGTCAGCTCATTTGTGACATTTTTGTTGATGGCGCGCCCCTTTTTGCTCAAACGCATGGGCGCACAAGAGGCCCCTCTGCGCTACTTAACCGCAACGGCTGATTTCGACTGGCCTCGTCCAGACAAGCGTCGTGAGTTTTTACGCGTCAAACTCGCGCAGGACGCCAATGGCCAACCCGCCCTACAGCTTTGGCCTAATCAGGGCTCAGGCGTGATGAGTAGCTTGGCTTGGGCCGATGGCCTCGTCGACCTTGCCTCAGAAACCGTCATCACTAAAGGCGATACAGTACGGTATCTTTCGCTGTCTGAACTCTTAAATTAATCAGCCATCATGCACCTCAAGGTTCTGTACTTTGCCCAACTGCGCGAAAAATTCGGCCTCGCTGAAGAAGCAGTGCATGCGCCTGACAACGTGCGTACGGTCGCAGATCTGATGCAGCACCTTGCCACGCGCGGTGGCGTCTGGCAAGAAACGCTGGGTGGTCAGTATGCCTTTAGAGTGGCAATGAACCAAGAGATGGTGTCGCAACAGACTGTGCTCGTTGAGGGTGCCGAGGTCGCGATTTTTAGACCGGTCACGGGAGGCTAAGTTGTGAGTAGCCCTATATCTGTTGCATTGAAATATTTAGTGATCAGTCACGCCGCGGTGCAAGGCAAATCATGAGCGCTCGCCTGTCTGTCGCCGTGCAAACTGAAGACTTTGACCTGCGTCACGAACACCAACAGCTGGTGCAACAAGATCATGGCATTGGCGCAGTGGTAGCCTTTATTGGTATGGTTCGTGACCTGAATCTAGCCGACGATGTGGTGGCCCTTGAGCTTGAGCATTACCCCGGCATGACCGAAAAATCGCTCATGAACATTGTGCAACAAGCCGAAAGTCGCTGGTCGTTGCAAGCCGCGCGCGTGGTGCATCGTGTTGGCAAGATGTACCCAGGCGATCAAATTGTGCTGGTGCTGACAGCCAGTGCACACCGCGGTGATGCCTACGAGGCCAACACCTT
>CALCPT010000178.1 GCA_937897265.1 uncultured Alcaligenaceae bacterium | reverse complement strand
ATCAGACTTTCAAAGCTCTCAATTGCTCTTGAAATTTATGTTGAAACGAGGTTTTTACAAGCTTTGAATCGTCGTGTTTTAGCACTTGATTCTAGGTGTTTTTCTTGAATTGACGAGGCTCACTTCTTGGTTGCCAGTTTATGCGCCAAGAATTCATTCATGAATTTTTGAGGTTCGCCTGTCTCAAAGGCTTTGCCAAATTCTTGAACACTATCGGCGATTGAGTCTGATAAAGACAGCTGCTCCCAGCGCTTGAGCAGGTTTTTTTGTTGTTTGAGTACTGCAGGGCCGAGTGCCGCAAAGTTATTTGCAATGGTTGCGATGCGTTGATCAACCTCAGCGAGGGCGACAGCTTCGTGAATCAGACCCCACTGCAATGCTTGCTCAGTGCTTATGTTTTCACCGCTCAATAATAACCAAGAGGCGCGCGCCTGACCAAGCAGTCGCGGCATCAGTGCGGCGTGAATGACTGACGGAATCCCAACCTTGACTTCCGGCATTCCGAATTGAGTGTTCAGCGCCGCGATGCGCACATCGCATGCCATTGCGAGTTCTAGCCCGCCACCCAGACACCAACCAGGGATGCGAGCAATAACGGGTACCGGAAACATCCTTGTTGTCTCGCACAGGTCGCGCAGATTTGAGATAAACGTAACCGCAGATTTGCGTGTGAGCGTTGCCATTTCATTGATATTTGCCCCCGCAACAAAAGCTTTATCGCCCGATCCCCTAAACACCAGTGTGCGAATTTCAGTGTTATGCGCCAATTCGCTCAGGGCCATCGTTAGGTCATGGATAACCGGTGTTGATAAGATATTGAGCGTGCCCGCTTCGACGATTGTCAGAGTTGCGACGCCCAATGAGTCGATCGTTGCATGGGCGTGTTTCAGTGAAATTAGAGTTTTCATTTTGCTATGTTGAGTCATTAAAAAGATCAAGAAAGAGACGATCGATGTGGTCACATTTCGTTTGAATCATAGCGTTTTCAGACCGCCACTGCGTGGTAGATGCTTTAACTTTTCACCAAAGAGCCAAAAATTGGGGTAAAACACTTGTGTCGAGTCAAGTATCGGTCATGGCACTGTATAGGTGAAAAAAAATGAAAAATTCCTCTCAAAGTGTTGAACGGATTGCTGCACCGCGTATTGCGATTGTGACAGGAGCAGGGGCGAGTATTGGGCGCGCGATTGCGTTGAAGTTGTCCAGTCAAGGTGTGACGGTTGTGATTGCTGACCGCGATCTTAGAGCTGCGCAAAGCGTTCAAGCCGAGATCACAGCGAACGCTGGTCGAGCCTTGGCAGTACAGGCTGACGTGACCGAAGCCGCTGCATTGACGCACTTGGTCGACACAACGGTCAAGCAATATGGTCGTATTGACTTTTTGGTGAACAATGCGGGTACCTTAGGGCCCATCAAACCTATGTGGGAGACCACTGACGCTGAAGTGGATCGTGTATTTGCGATAAATGTGCGAGCAATCTTCGCTCTCACACGCTTGATCGTGCCGTACATGATGAAACAAGGCTCGGGGTCGATTGTGTCCTTGGCATCGGTTGCAGGTAAAGATGGGCCGCAAGAGCTCTCGATCTATGCCGCTTCGAAAGCGGCGGTGATCGGTGTGACCAAGTCGTGGGCTAAAGAGTTTATTCCGCATGGGATTCGTGTTAATTGCGTATCGCCAGCCCTCGTAGAGGCGACGGGTATGCGCAACGAGATGCCTGACTACATTAGCACCGATGCCGCGAAAAAAATTCCGATGAAACGTTTGGTACGTGTCGACGAAGTGGCTAATGTCGTTGCGTTTTTGTTGTCTGATGAGGCAAGCTTTGTGACTGGCGCCTGCTATGACATTAGCGGTGGACGTTCAAACTATTAATCTTAGGCAGTGACTTTTTTTAAGGCGAATGCGATGTACGATTTTCAAAATCGAGTACTGCTCTTGACGGGCGCGAACGGTGGGATTGGGCGCGAGGTGGCCAAGCTTTTTTATGCTCATGGGGCTCAGTTGGTGTTGACGGATCTTGATCATGAGGCTCTCAAACGATTTG
>CALCPT010000177.1 GCA_937897265.1 uncultured Alcaligenaceae bacterium | reverse complement strand
CACAGGCGAAGACACTCTTTCCCTACACGACGCTCTTCCGATCTCGGCACCAGCGCAATGGATCCGACAAAAAATAGCGTTGCCAATACCAGCGTCAATAACCGGTGCGACAAACACCAAGTGACTGACTTGAGGTAGTGACGCATCACCCAGCCATCGGTTTGTTCGCGCGCCGACTCTGGCACCGCTTTCATGATGTATGCCGACATCATGGGCGTAAGCAAGCGCGCGACAAGTAGCGACGCGAGAATAGCGAGTACAGCAGTCCAACCAAATTGCTTGAAAAACTTTCCTGGAATCCCTGCCATGAAAGCGGTTGGCAAAAACACAGCCACCAAAGCAAAGGTCGTTGCAATCACAGCAAGCCCAATTTCATCGGCAGCCTCGAGCGCCGCCTGAAATGGCGTTTTACCCATCCTCAAGTGGCGCGCAATATTTTCTACTTCAACGATCGCATCATCAACCAGAATACCCACCACCAGGGCAAGTGAGGTCAGCGTCACCATATTCAACGTGAAGCCAAACAAATAGATCCCTAAAAATGCCGGCAAAATTGATAAAGGCAAAGCCGCCGCAGAGACAATCGTGGCGCGCCAGTCACGTAAAAAATACCAAACGACAATTACCGCCAGAATGGCACCTTCGTACAGCAAGTGCATCGAACCTTCGAAGTTCTCTTCCGTTTTTTCGACGTTATCGATTTGTTCATTGATTTGAATATCGGGACGCGCGAGTCGCAATTTTTGAATCACTTGGCGAACCTCTTTCGCCAATGTCACTTCATTCGCACCCTTACTGCGCATGATTTCAAAGGCAACGACCGTTTGACCATTCACCAGAGCCATTGAGCGACGCTCGGCCGTGGCATCCACAATCGTTGCGATTTGATTCAGACGAACTTTGCGTCCATCCTGTAGAGACAAATCGAGCTTACCTAAGTCATCCGCCGTAGTGGCCGTGGCGATCGTGCGTACGGCCTGTTCAGCTCCGCCGACGTCTCCTCGTCCGCCTGGTGCCTCTTGTTGAATTTGACGCAAGCGACGCGAAACCTCGGCCGCCGTCACATTCAGCGCTGCCATCCGCGCAGGATCAAGCTCGACCCTAATCTCTCGCGTCAACCCCCCCATCCGCTTCACGCGGCCAACGCCGTTGACCGTCAGCAATTGCTTCGCTACGGTGTTATCCACAAACCACGACAAGGCTTCTTCGTCGATTTGCTTAGAGGTCACGGCATAAGTCAATAAAGGTTTGCCAGCCGTCGTCGCACGCACAACCGTCGGATCACGCACATCGGCGGGCAACTCAGCCCGTACACGCGCCACGGCATCCCGCACATCGTTCACCGCCTCCATTGGGTCTTTTTCAAGAATGAACTCAACGGTGATCACCACAACACCTTCAAGTATTTTGGTGTAAAGATTTTTAATGCCTTGAAGTGTGGCGATTGAATTTTCTAGCTTACGCGCGACCTCTGTTTCAAGCGTCGCAGGCGCTGCGCCCGGCAATTGCGCCTCGACCGTGACCATCGGCAATTCAATATCCGGAAAGTCTTGGACGCCGATAGCTTTGAAGGCCAGCACGCCGGCTATCGAAAGCAAAATAAACAGCAGAATCGCTGGGATGGGATTGCGAATCGAGAAGGCAGAGAAATTCATCTACGTGCCTATTTGGACTGAGTCGTGGCTACAACTGCAACCAAATCATCGTTAGTTAAAAATCCGGCGCCAGACTCAACAATATTATCGTTAGCCGCCACGCCCGAAAGCACCTCGATTCGAGCACCAACCCGACGCCCGATGTTCACCTTAGTCTGCACAACGCGTTGGTTTTCGCCAACCTTAAACACATAGCTAAAGCCGTCGCGCATCACCACGGATTCTTGCGGCAAGGTCAGCCCTTGAGTGTCACCTAAGTGAAACTGTCCGCTCGCAAACATACCAGCACGCACGGGTGGCTCGTCATTCAGA
>CALCPT010000176.1 GCA_937897265.1 uncultured Alcaligenaceae bacterium | reverse complement strand
TGCCACCAGGGCCATACGGAAACCGCTGATCAAGAGGCATCTCAAAACGAGTCACCGTGTTTTGAGACTGAATATCAAAACCACCCAAGTCAAAACGCGCCCCATTCATGGTGAGCTCGGGCACCTTGTTATAAATCGGTGCGACGGCCGTACCCCTAGGGCGCAAGGTTTGGTAAGTTTGTACCTGCGCACTGGTTTGCCAAAACTCATTGGCCCAGCCACCACCAGCCTGACGTGGCAAATAAGTGGTGGTCGACTGATTGACCGCCATCGTTGCAAAATCATTGAAATAATTGTCGTCAGAGACGCCGCTGACGTTATAGCCGGTAAAGAACCCGCCGCCTAAACTCTGCATGTGATTGGCGGTGTACAGCCAGCGATCCGTGCCCGTTTGCAGATCACGGTTCAGATAGGTACCCGCCATCAGACCTGCGTACTTTTCACCCATGTAGCGAAACTCATCGCCGTATTGCAAGCCACGTTTTGACATCGCGCGCACTTGCGCAGTCATGTCCATATTGGGCGCAATATTGAGGTAATAGGGCTGCGTGAAATCAACCCCAGTGTTGCTGGTCGTGCCAAAGGTCGGAATGAGAAAGCCAGATTTACGCTCTTTCTTAAGCGGAAAGGTCAAATACGGCGAGGCAAGTATTGGAACATCTTTAAAGTACAAGACGCCATTTTTGGCCACACCTTCGTTGGCCGCAAAGTCGAGGTCAAGCTTTTCGGTTTCAATGTACCAAGAGGGATTGGGGCATGGACAGCCACTGTAGGTGACATCCGTCAGACTCATCTGATTTTTGTTGTAGACATCAGCCCACGAGCCAACGCCGGCGCCGCCATTTTCAATCCAAAAATTGGGCTGATCAACGGTGGCGGTGCCGTCGTCTGACTTGTACAAAATACCTGTGCCGCCGATCACGTTGCCATCACGAATCAGGCGCGCATTGATTTGGGCGTCCATCACGCCCGTACCCTTGTTGTAATCAATAATGCTGGCTTTCAACACAGCGTCTTGGCGCCGAACCGCCGCCTGACCTTGCATATTCATGTTGTTTTTGCCGTCGCCCTGCATTTGGGCTGCCTCAATAAACATCGGCATGGTTTTTTCGGACGGCGTGCTGCGCTCAAGGCGAGGCGACACGCGCAAACCAGGTACTAACACGCCATCGGCGTTTGGCACCCCGCGGGTATTTGGCGAAGACGTGCCCGGCGTCTGCGCTGTGGCGACACTCAAACACGACAGAAACAAAAGCCAACCAAGAATACGCACGTTCGGAAAAATCACCTGGATCGCAACAGCATGAGGCAAGCGTGCCCGAGCGCCTTTTTTAAGCCAAAGGCACCGACAGCCAGTATTATAGAGAAGAGGAACGTATTTGCCTCAGTTTTGCCCAAGGTTTACGGTCAATCTCCACCATCTTTTCATCAACGACTCATTCATGACCCTGCCGACACTACCTTCAGATCCAAGAATGTCTTTATTGCTCAATTGGTTAGCGAGCCTTGACCCGAATTTTGGTCTACAAATAGACACTCTCGCCCCCGCCTCGAGTGATGCAAGTTTCAGACGTTATTTCAGAATTCAGGCGCGTTTAGGCACCTTAGTCGTCATGGATGCCCCTCCTCCGCAAGAAAACTGCCGCCCCTTTGTCGATATCGCGGGCCGTTTAGCCGACGTCAAGCTCAACGTCCCCGAGATTCGGGCGCAGGATCTCGAGCAGGGATTTTTACTCCTGTCGGATTTGGGCCCAACCACCTATTACGCGAAAATCCAGCAAGGCCTCACAGACGCCGAATTGCAACCCCTGTATCGCGACGCCTTGGCGGCTTTGGTCCAGCTTCAAACTGCCAATCACGCTGGGCTGCCACCTTATGACGCCAAACGCCTGAAAGATGAACTCGGACTGTTTGTCGAGTGGTATGTTGCCGTTCATTGCAAGACCCAGCTTGAACCAGCAGTGCTCGAACAATTGGATCAGGTCTTTGACATATTAGTGGCCCGCAACGCGGCGCAACCGATTGTCCTTGTTCATCGCGATTTTCACTCGCCTAACTTGATGCTCAGTGAAGGCGGTAAGCATGGCGTCAATCCCGGAGTCCTTGATTTTCAGGATGCGGTTGCCGGGCCAATCACGTACGACCTTGCCTCGTTGGTCGTTGACGCTCGCACCACCTGGGAGGAGCCACAACAAATCGACTGGGCAATCCGCTACTGGGAGCTCGCTCGCAAACAAGGCTTGCCAGTACCCACTGATTTTGCGGATTTTCATCAAGATTATGAATGGATGGGGCTGCAGCGTAATCTGCGAATCTTAGGCGTTTTCGCCCGACTCAATCACCGTGACGGAAAAGCCGCCTATTTGGCGCACATGCCGCGTGTGAACCAGTATGTGCGCCAGGTTGCCGCGCGCTACCTCGCGTTCAAACCCTTGTTACGCGTACTGGATCAACTCGATCAGGTACAAACCAAAGTCGGGTACACCTTCTAATGCGCGCAATGATTTTGGCCGCAGGACGTGGCGAACGCATGCGTCCGCTGACCGACCACATGCCTAAACCCTTGATTCCGGTAGCCGGCAAACCTTTGATTCAGTGGCACCTTGAAAAACTCGCACGCGCAGGCATTTCTGAGGTTGTCATCAACCATGCTTGGCTGGGCAGCATGCTTGAGCAGGCACTCGGCTCAGGCCAACAATTCGGGCTCGCGATTCGCTATTCACCAGAGCCTCAGGCGCTTGAAACCGCAGGTGGTATCGCTACAGCCTTACCTTTACTAGGTCACGCGCCATTTTTAGTGCTCAATGGTGACGTCTGGTGTGACTGGGATCCCGCCCAGGCAAAGGAACTCGCCCGTACGCTAAAATCCAGTTCGTGCTTAGCTTGGCTGTTGATGGTGCCAAACCCGTTGCAACACCCAGAGGGCGATTTTTTTCTGGATCGTGACGGGCTCTTACACGCTGACGTCGTACATGCCGCGGATGCCGTACGACATACGTTTGCAGGTATCGGAGTCTATCAGCCCAAGCTGTTTGAACACACTGCCGCGCACTACCCAGCCAAATTGGCTCCGCTTTTGCGTTCTGCCATGAAAAACAATCAAGTGTGTGGCGCTCTGCATACCTCTGAATGGATTGATGTCGGCACCCCAGAACGTCTCGCTGCACTCGAAGGTAAAATAGCACCAACCCACTACGAAAATTAGTGTTGTTTGAAGGATAGTATGGTTATTCGAATTAACTCGAAACGGGCAATTTTTAAACCCGCTCCCTATGACACGCGCCGACGCGCGCGTCGGCTGCCGAGTTGGCTCATTTTATTGCTACTCGGGGTGCTCGCAGGTGGCAGCGGTATGCTGATTTTACAAACCAGCTACGGCCCCAAGCATCTCACAAGTACCGAGGCGCAAAAGCTCACCGAAGAACTCAATAGCGCAACGCTCGAACGTCAGCGTCTTCAAGCCAAGCTTGACGAACAAACGCGCTTGCTTGACTCTGCACGCGACGACAGCGAAAAACTCAATCGTTCACTCAAAGACGAACTCAGCACCACGTTAGCGTTAGTGACACCGCTTAAAGAACAACTGAATCTGTTCGTTCAAACGCTGCCCTATGACGCACGCTTCGGCCCGGTTGGCGTCAGCACAGCCACCTTTAACCAAGATAAAACCAGCCCCAAGCTCACCTATTTACTCTGGCTACTACAAGACAAACCAGACCGGCCCGAGTTCAAAGGCTTACTTGAGCTCAGCTTTGAGGGCACTCACAAAGACGGGCGCACCGAAACCATCACGCTCGCACGCACTCAAGTTGCGTTTGGACACTACCAGAGCATCGCCGGGCAAACTGACCTACCGGCAGGCTTTGTTGCACGCCGGGCCAACGCAAGGCTATTCGACCTTGAAGGCAAGCGCCAGATCACCTGGCGAGTGTTTCCGGTCGTGATGAAATAGCGATTCGTCCGATCGATCGCCCGTGGCGCGGGTCATGACCCGCCGCGACAGCTGCGCATCAGTATTAAATAGCCGTCCAACCACCGTCGACCATCAGGGCAGAGCCCGTCACCATCGCAGACGCGTCACTCGCCAAAAACACCACCGCACCCATCATGTCCTGCGGTTGACCAACGCGACCTAACGCAATCTTTGACACGACAAATTCTTTGAACGCCAGATCAGCCAGCATCGGGCGCGTCAGATCCGTCTCAACAAAGGTAGGGCACAAGGTGTTGACACGGATCCCAGCAGCGCCAAGCTCCCAGGCCAGCGCCTTGGTCATCCCCTCAATCGCGTGTTTGCTGGCGCAATACACAGTGCGCTTAGGACCACCAACATGCCCCATCTGCGATGACACATTGATCAAACTGCCGGTCAGACCAGCCTTCAATAATCCCTTGACGACTTCTCGTGTGACATAGAAAGTTGCGTTCACATTTAAGGCCATGACGGCATCTAGGTCGCCATCTTGCATATCCGTCAACAGTGTGGGGCGGTTAGTGCCCGCATTGTTGACCAAAATCTGAAACGGGCCCAAGCGAGCGACACCTTCACTGACCGCTGCAGAGTCAGTCACGTCCACCACCCAAGGCGTAGCTTGCCCGCCCATCTGGCGCACTCGCTCACAGACCTCGTTCACTTCGGTTGCGTTACGGGCAGCGACCACGACGTGTGCACCGGCCTGAGCGAGCGCAAACACAGCCGCCTGACCAATACCGCGACTGCCGCCCGTCACTAAGGCGCGGCGATCGTCCAGACGAAAACTGGGTGTCTTCAATTGATTCTCCTGAAATATGATGAGGCCCTCACCCTTCGCGCCAAAGGGCTCGAAGCGGCGTCACTCGACGCTCTCGGCCAAGCCGTATTGCGTTCTCGGCACCCAAGAGCCACGATTATGCAACGCCGGCGTGAGCCAACGCAACGCCTAAGCAGCCGCCAAAGCGCCCGACACGACCGCGGCGCTGACCTGCAGCAACCGTTGGCGGGTAAGGGCTCATGAGCGCGACGGGCTAGCCGTCTATACTGCGAGCACTTCTTAAGGTGCTGAATTGCCTTTATTTTCCTCTGTCGCAGCAAGCCTTCGTGCGTCAACCCTGACTCAGCGTCTGTTGGCGCTTCTTGCACTGGGTGTCTTGTTACATCTTGGGTTTGGCAGCCTGCTCACGCTTTCGGTCGATGAGGCGCATTACGCTCTGTATGCGGACAAGCTGGCTCTTAGCTATTTTGACCATCCACCATTAGTCGGCTGGCTGCAATGGCCCCTGGTTGCGCTTGGTGTCCCCGATGGCGTACTGCGCGTCATCCCGCAATTGCTCTGGCTTGCCGCCTGCCTGATTGCTCGCGATCTCACCCACCAGTTACCTTTGGTGGTACCCGCGTGGCAAACAGATCCTCAAAATAAAGAGATTGCGGGGTTGTGGGCCGTTGCACTGGTGTTGCTAGCGCCTCTGCTGCACGTTTTAGGTGTTGGCCTGCTTCCCGACACCTTATTGATGGTGCTCTCGCTTTTACTCATGCAGGTCGCCCTTAAGCTATGCACAACACCGCTAGCAGCGGACACGGCACAAACCCGACTGCGCCTGTGGTTGTGCGCCGGCGTCTTGCTAGGGCTTGCGGGCTTGTCAAAATACACAGCGATTCTACCAGCCATTGCACTGATTCTGACACTCAGCGCCACACAGGGCTTGCGCTGGTTACTCACCCCTGGACCTTGGTTAGCGCTGGTGATTGCCTGCTGTTTGGTCTCACCAGTCTTTTACTGGAACGCGCAACATGATTGGGTGTCGTTTGTGTACCAACTCAACCATGGCCGCGGCGGCCAATGGCAAGCTCGCCGGCTACTTGCCTTTATTGGCATACAGCTGATTGCCTACGGACCTCTATTATTTTTAGGCGGGTACCTGGCGCTGCGCCAGTTGACCGTTGGTCGCAATTGGCCCGCACGCGGGTTGCTGGCGTTTTTTTGGTTACCGTTTCTGGTCACAGCTGGGTTGTCTGGCGGAGGCAGTTTGCCCCATTGGACAGCGCCAGCGTGGCTAGCACTCATACCCTTTGCCGCCCACGCATTGGCCGCCTATTGGCGCTCTGGTAAACACCAGTGGATCATCGCCTTCGTGCGCGCGCAAGCCATTATCTGCATCCTAGCCTTTGTCGCGCTGTTCTTTGTTGGAATCCCCGGAATCAGTCAGCAACACGCCTGGGGCAAAAAAAATCCGCTCGCCGACATGTGGGGGTGGGATTTAGCCGGAGCCCGAGCCCGCGAGTTGGCGCGAAACTTACAAATACCGTCGATTTCAGTTAGAAACTGGACTCTCGCGAGCCGAATGGCTTGGTATGCACGGCCGTTAGACATCTTGGTCCTTGACTCTCGCTTTGACCAGTTTGACTTATGGTTTGGGCAAATTTCAACAGGACAGGACAGTATTTTTGTAAACTGGTCACAAATGTCCTTTGATTTACCCACGCAGGCCGGCGGTTTTGAGTCTTGCACTCGGGTTGAACAACTGAATATCGAGCGGCTGGGTAGATTAATTTCAGACTTTAGCTTTTATCACTGCCGTCACTGGGGAGGTGCGCAAGCGCCAATCCACTCAGGTAAACCGAATTGAAAAATATCTTTAAATCGCTGTGGCCCTATCTGCGGGTCGTGTTGTCGCTCTTGCTCTTATGGCTTGCTGTGCGCAATATCGACTGGCAGGCTCTCAGCTCGACAAAAATCGAAATTCAACCCCAATGGTTTGTGCTGGCACTTGCTCTACTCGTGTCGGCCAACCTGCTGGCGGTTGTGCGTTGGGGTTGGCTCTTACGCAGCCTTGGGCTCTATCACCCAGTCACAAACTACATCACTCTTTATTTTGCCGGCGGTCTGATCAACCAAGGCTTGCCAAGCACCATTGGCGGGGACAGCTATCGCGCGGTTGAAGCGAGCCGTCTTGCTCATAACGGCGAAACCGCCACGCTAGCACAACCCACACTCACTCAAGAGCTGCACGAGCCCATTGACCTGCAGCACGCCCCGCCGCGCCTGCGCCTTGGCTTTTTAAGCGTGGCGTTTGATCGCGGTTTAGGTCTGGTCGGCAACAACATCCTTGGTGCACTTGGCTTACTGTTGAGCGGCTCGATGATTGCACCTTGGGGGCCAACGCTTGGCGCTTGGGTGTTAGGCGCGATGCTTGGAGGGGCGGTGGTAGGTTGCCTGTTGCTCAAACTACAACGCACACGCGGCCTGATCTTAGCGTTGCTGACCAAACTAGGGATGAGCCAGGCCCTTAAGGGTGTCGACACGGCCTTCGGTTGGCCACAAGTCGCGGTGCAACTCACGATCTCTGTCATGACCCATACACTTGCACTATGCGCGTTTTGGTTTTGCTTGCGCGCGTTTGGCATCTATGCACCTTTCGCAGCGTTGATGGTGGGCCTACCCGCCTTGGGTTTGCTAATGATGCTACCCATCAGTATCTCGGGCTGGGGCTTGCGTGAGGCAACACTTTCGGCCGCGCTGTTATTGTGGGGCGTCGACAGTGGCGTTACCGTACTGGCTTCAGTGAGCTTTGGCATTGTCACCCTGGTCACTTACTTACCTGGCGCAGTGTCGCTCTTGCGTCGCCGTCGTGCAGATTCTTCGAGCAAAAACAAAACTGGGCTTGCCACGCCGTGATAGACATCCCCGTCAGGCCTTCACCTGTTTACAAACC
>CALCPT010000175.1 GCA_937897265.1 uncultured Alcaligenaceae bacterium | reverse complement strand
ATAATTATTTATTGGAAAACACGGCTAAAGAAAAAGCAGATGTAATTTTAAAACATAAGTGGCTAAGACAATTTATGATATGGAATTTGACACCAAAAAAATCTCAAATACGATTTGAACATTACTTTCAACCTTCACTTAAACCATAGCAAATAACATAATGGGGACAACCTACAACTCCTTATAAAAAGGGTTTATGACATGCGATTAGGAACATTGGTCCATAAAGTAATTACAATTTACCCAATCACCTACTTCTAATTGCTTGAAAATATAAAAAACATACCTAAACTATTGCCAAATTTCGAAAAAAAACATTTTATTATTTTGGCCAATACTATTCAATCCAATATAAACATTATTATATTTTTAAAAAAAAATCTCGAAAAATGCTGTTTTTGACCATGTTTTTCGAATTTTAAACCCCGAAGTAAAAATAAATTCCACCAACAAACATAAAAAGCACCGATTTATTAGATATCAGCTATCTAAATCAGTTTAGATAATCGAAATCGGCCGAAAAATGGCCGAGATACAGCTGTGTGTTAGCCAGACAGACTTTTTTTTGGCACCCTGCTCGGCCGACCCACTATGCAAAAACCCAAAATCCCAATATAGGCAAATTTCAATGGAAAACGATGGGAGAGATGAGTCTAGGACCAAATTTCACGAGGAAAACGAAAAATGCATTCACAAACATACTCGCTCATTACGCGTTGCTCCACTGCGCGGAAAATAGAACTTTTTCTTTTTTTTTGAGAGTGCTCAAGACCTTTTTTTTTTTTTTTTTTAAGATTGCCCAAACCTTTTTTTTTTTTTTTTTAGGCGTGAAAAACAACTTTTGTTCTTTCGAAAGATTATCAAATTCTAAGCATTTTGGCAATTAGAAAACCATGGTCTGACCTTTGGTAGCCGAGCTATTGACCTGCAAAGTTATCGTCTGACTAAGAAAAATATTCGGGAATCATGAACTTTTTCTGATTATTGTCTAGAACGATAGAGCATGAAATTCCCTTCAATTGTAGCTAATTTTCAATGAAATCGACTTATGGGAACATGGTGAAAAATAAGCCAAAAATACCTGTTTTTTCGGATTTTTGACAAAGGTATTTTGTTTACCTGAGAATTACCTGTTTACAAAAAGTTCCAATTTTAAAAGATTCTCTATCGAATAAGCCTATTTTCAGCCCAAACGGCCCAGCCAATGCTGAGAAAAAGTGGTAAACGTGTTTGTTTACCTAAAATACCTGCCTGCGCCAGTTGATTGAGCATGCGCTCGATGCGATACGGATGCTCACCCACATCCTCAACAAAAAGAATACCGCCCTTAATTTTTGGCATGTAGGGGGTACCAAGCAGCGAAGTCATCATCGCCAAGTTACCTCCCCATAAGACCCCACGCCCATCAACCGCATCGGCATCTTGCGTTTCAAAACTTAAAATCTCGAGTTCACCGCGCATGCATTCGCCAAAGATTTCAGCGGTGAGGATCTCAGTTTTCTTTGCACCAAAATCAAAACAGGCCATGGGCCCCGCGTAGCTGATGGCTTGGGTTTTTGCATAGAGAGCCAAACTAAAGGCGGTGAAATCACTGTGTCCAACGAACCGCTTTCCCGAATTTGCGAGTGCTTGCCAGTCAAGGGACTCAAGTAAGCGACCCATGCCATAACCGCCCCGACTCGCCATCACAATCGGTAATTTTTGTTTTAAAGCACGTGTGAAAGCCGCCAACCGTTGGGTCTCGGTGCCGGCAAAGCGCTGCGCTTGATTCAGCACGCCACGATCTAGCGCGACTTTAAAACCTTGGGCAGTCAAACGAGTTTGGGCAAGAGTAAGAGTTTGCGGATCAGCCACGGCACCCGAGGGCGAAATCACATAAATGCCACGAGCGTCTGGCTTGCAGTGGTGGTCGTGAACGTGCTCAGGGTGTCCGTGCGGGGCGTTAGCTTGACTCATTTTTAAAATCCTTGCTGCGACGTTCTTTAAAAAATTGACGCAAAGTGTCGCCGCATTCTTGCGCTAACACCCCGCCTTCAACTTGCGTGTGATGATTCAGTTGCTTTTCAAGTGAGAGGTTTAACACGCTGCCGCAAACGCCGGTTTTTGGATCAGCTGCACCAAATACGACCCGCGCCAAGCGCGCGTGAAACATTGCCCCTAGGCACATCGCACACGGCTCAAGCGTGACGAACAACGAGGCACCAGGTAAGCGATAGTTTTGAGCCTGTTTAGCCCCTGCGCGCAACGCCACGATTTCGGCGTGCGCGGTGGGATCGTGATCAATAATCGTGCGATTAAAGCCCGTCGCAAGGAGTTCGCCCTGCGCATCCACTAACACGGCCCCTACCGGCACTTCGCCAAGCTGCTGCGCCTGCGCCGCTTGCGCCAACGCTAATTGCATCCAGGCAATATCAGCCACGATATAAACGGGCCTTCAGCGCCACTCGCGCCGCTAAGCTAGTTAATGCTTCTTCAAGCCACTGATACAACTCCGCGTCGGCGTCGTAGCGCGCTTGATTTAAATTCGACACGCGACCATCTTCAATAAAGCCCCAAGCCCGGCTGCGCTTATCGCGATGCTTAGGATCCCAGACGCCAAACGCAAAGCCCCCAGAACTCCGAATCAACGAGAAGCAGGGGATATCGGTGTAGCCATCACCCACAAAGACCATTTGATCAAAGGGTACACGCAGACGATCTTCGGCAACTTTACGATTGACCTCAAAAGGTTTGCCTACAAAGGCCGGCCCCACGATGCCTTTTTGAATTTGAAACAGATACCGTGTTTTGTCGGTAAAGCTGACGATTCGTTTAGGAAACGTAATCGCACCCTGCTCATCGTAGACAAATTCAGAGGCCCAGATACCGGTAAATTCATGCGCAATCGAGGTGTAGCGCACCACATCACCGATACCGCTTGAGATCAGATAAAACTCGAGTTGCACTTGAGGATGGGCCTGGCGCACTTGCTCGCGCAACCGACTAAACAGTGATTGCACACCAGTGTGTAGCGGTAAAGACTTGCCCCACTGCTGAAGTTTATTTTGAGTAATCGCGCCATGTTTGCCTTCGCGAGACAGCGCTATCATCTCATGCAGATAGGCCGGCACGGGATCCCAGTCTTGCGCCAACAAGGGATCAACCCGTTTAGTCCAAAATTGCTGTGTATCGACCCCAAGCGAATCCAGAAACCCCGAGGTGCTATCAGGCGCCAGGGTGTCGTCAAAATCGAAAATCAGGGCGATGACATCAGACATGGTCTACTCTTTAATTCCAAGGTCACGAATTAGTCGGCCCCATTTTTCACCATCGCGCTGCATAAACTGGGTGACTTCGTCTGGCGCTGAGACTCGCAAATAGACCCCTTTCTGCGACAGATCACTGGCCAGGGTTTTATCTTGCCCAACCACTTGCATCGCGGCCGTCAAACGTGCCAACACTTGCGCGGGCACTTTGGCGGGCGTCATCAAGGCTACCCAGAACACCGCGTCAAACCCAGTGGTGCCTGAGGCTTCGTCAATCGTTGGCAAGTCTGGCAACAGGGCGACGCGCTTGGCAACCGACACCGCCATCCCGCGCGTACGCCCCGACGTCACAAACGGCAGTGCTTCGTTAAGCGCCGAGAACATCATCTCGATTTGACCACCCAGTAAATCCTGCGCAGCAGGCGCCCCACCCTTGTAATGGATGACCGCCATCTTCAAGCCGAATGTCTTAATAAAATACTCGGCAGCCAGATGGTTAATCGAACCGATGCCAGAGGTTCCGATCGAATACTTGTCAGGGTTGGCGCGCACCAGTGCGATAAGCTCTTTGACATCTTTCGCTTTGAAATCTTTGTTCGCATGTAGCACAAAGGGCGAAGTCAGCATCATCGAGATAGGCTGAAAATCCTTATACGGATCGTACTCAACTTTCCCTTGCAGCACTGGGTTGATCACAATCGATACAGGCGCAGCGTAAGCGGTGTAGCCATCAGGTGTCGCACGTGCGGTTAAGTTGCTGGCGATCGTCGAAGCAGCGCCCGCTCTGTTTTCGACGATCACTGATTGACCAAGTTCGCGTCCAAGCCGCTCGGCAATAGTGCGACTGGCGTAATCAGTCACGCCGCCTGGTGGGTACGGCACAAGCAGACGCAGGGGCTTATTCGGATAGGTATCTTGCGCGTAAGCGACGCCCTGCCCGCCGAATACCGAGAGAAGAAACATTGCCAAGCACTGCGCCACGATAGCTCGGTTGTTTGAGCCGTTAAACATTTTAAAGTTGATTCTCACGGTGTCCCTTTTTTTATTTAACGTTCAAGACTATCACTCGCCCTTCGCTGCCACTGGCTGATACCAAGGTAACTCAGGACGCTGGCCATAACGGCGCACTCGCAGGTTTGCTTGCTCGCCGTGACCCGCGAAGTTTTCCATATGGCACAAGCGCGAGCAGTACTCGCCCACTAAAGCCGAGGCCGCATCGGTCGTGACGCGTTGATAGGTAGACGTTTTCAAAAACTTACCGACCCACAAGCCACCGGTAAAGCGCGCGCTGCGTTTGGTTGGCAAAGTGTGATTGGTGCCAATCACCTTATCGCCAAAGCTCACGTTAGTGCGTGGACCTAAAAATAAGGCGCCATAGTTTGTCATGCGCTTTAAGAAAATATCTGGATCGCGCGTCAAGACTTGCACGTGTTCAAAGGCTAGCTGATCTGCAGTTTCAATCAACTCGTCAACGGTGTCCACCACAATCACCTCGCCATGGTCGGCCCACGATACGCGTGCGATTTCTGCTGTAGGCAAAATCGATAATTGGCGCTCGACTTCAGCCATGGTGGCTCGCGCCAAGGCCTCGCTGGTCGTCAACAAAATTGAAGGCGAAGTTGGGCCATGCTCAGCCTGCCCTAACAAATCAACGGCGCACATTTCAGCATCGGCTGAATCGTCGGCAATGATCAACGTTTCGGTCGGGCCAGCAAACAAATCAATACCCACGCGGCCATACAGTTGTCGCTTGGCCTCGGCCACAAACATGTTGCCTGGGCCCACTAACATATCGACCGGAGCGATAGATTGTGTGCCTAAAGCCATCGCGCCAACAGCCTGGATGCCGCCGAGCACCAAGATTTCATCAGCGCCAGCAAAATGCATTGCGGTAACGATGGCGGGGTGCGGAGCGCCCTGATAAGGAGGCGCTGTCGCAACAATACGTTTAACACCCGCTACCTTGGCCGTCAGCACACTCATGTGAGCCGAAGCAATCATTGGATATTTACCGCCAGGTACATAACAGCCCACGGCATTCATCGGGATATGAGTGTGACCAAGCACCACACCAGGCATGGTTTCAACTTCAACGTCTTGCATCGAGGCACGTTGAATTTCAGCGAAGCGGCGAATCTGGGTCTGAGCAAAGCGAATATCTTCGATCTCGCGTGGTGACAGTTGCTTCACCGCCTTTTCGATCGCTGCTTGGCTTAAACGAAACTCACTGGGCTCCCATTGATCAAACTTGGCCGAAAGCTCTTTCACCGCAGCATCACCGCGTTTTTCGATATCTAACAAAATACCTTCAACGGTGGCACGCACCTTGGCGTCTGCCTCGGCAACTTCGGCGGCATTGCGACCACGTTTCAAATAACGCACTGACATGGGGTGAGCTCCTGACGATTTAGATCAATCCGCTAGGATACGATATTGTTGACGGATAAAGCGGCTAAGGCCCCTTTGACTTTACAAAAACAGCTCGGTGAGGCTTCGATACAGCAACACCGCCTTAGGCTCTAAACTCGTTGATAACTAAGCTATTCTTTATATTTTTGTTCGATCTCATTTAGTCCGACTAGTTTCGGTCTGGTACGCAGCTGCTTGAATTGACTCTGTTTGACTTGAGTCTGAGGCGCTTGGTATACGTTCTCTAGATTCTGCTTTGCTGCACTCTGTTTTGCACGGTTCTGATGCCTTTGGTCAAGAGCAAGGTCTGGGCACAAGCAATTTGTGGGGTAAGCTTGTGCGCCCTCTATTTTCTTTACGCGTAGGCCAGCCCCGCACATGACAATTCCTGAAATTCGGCCTGAGCAGTCAATCGAGCTGTTAAAAGCACTCCATATTTTGACCCGTGACGGCAAACTGAATCAGGATAGTCGACGCAAACTCAAGCAGGTGTACCACCTGTTTCAATTTATTGAACCACTACTCGCGCGGCTAAACGACAAACATCCAAATTTTTGTGTGGTCGATCACGGCGCTGGAAAATCCTACCTTGGGTTTATTTTGGTGGATTTATATTTGCGTCACCACGCCAAAGCGGCGCGTATGGTGGGCATCGAGACCCGCGCAGAGTTAGTGACGCAAACCTCCAACTTGGCGCGCGACCTGGGGTTTTCGCAGATGCAGTTTTTAAACGAATCTGTTGCCGACTCGATCCACTCGGCAGCACTGCCCGAGCGGGTAGATATGGTGACAGCCCTGCACGCCTGCAATACCGCGACAGACGATGCGATTCGTTTTGGCTTAGCAAAACAAGCGCGCTTCATGGTGCTGGTTCCTTGTTGTCAAGCCGAAGTCGCCGGCGTTTTACGCAAACACAAAGCGCAGCAGCTTAAAGACCCTTTGGCAGAAATTTGGCGACATCCTTTACATACACGTGAATTTGGAAGCCAAGTCACCAACACTTTACGTTGCCTTCAGCTTGAAGCACATGGCTATCAAGTCACCGTGACTGAGTTGGTAGGCTGGGAGCATTCGTTAAAAAACGAACTGATTATTGCTGAACACAAAGGCCCTCCTAAGCCGCACACGATTGCCCGCTTACAGGCGTTATTAGATCGGCTTGGCTTACAAGAGCTCAGTGAACGGTTTTTCGTGCCAAGCAGAATGCCCGTTGCGGTTTAAACCTTTAGTCAGTCATCCCATGAATCCACTACGCAAAAAATTTTTGAGTAAATTCGCTAGACTAGCAAATCAACCTTCGCGAAGGCACTCACATGACCAACAGAGCGCTTCAAACTTCTTCAGATGCTGAGCCACACGATACGCAAACGACCGCGCCTTGCGCCAAACGCGTATTGATCGCAGGCTGCGGCGATTTAGGTTTGCGCGTAGCTAAACTGTTAGGTATCGAAAGCACGGCTAACCGCACATGGGGCCTCAGGCGACAGCCTAATCTTGAGTCGCTTCCCGAGCTAACAGGCTTTTCTTGGATTGCAGCCGACCTAACTGAGCAAGAAACTTTACATGACCTACCCGAGGGCATCACGCACGTGCTGTACACGGCGGCCCCAAACGCACGTACTGAAGACGATTATCGTGCTGTGTACCGCGACGGTTTAGAGCGCTTGGTGGAGGCGGTTGCCTCACCATCTTTGCAACGTGTGCTGTTCATATCATCGACGGCGGTCTATGGTGATCATGGTGCGCAATGGATTGATGAAGACACGCCCACTGCACCAAAAGGTTTTAACGGTCGCGTGTTGCTTGAAACAGAGCAATGGTTGCAAGGCCAAAGCGCACGATTTGAAACCTTAAGCTTGCGGCTCTCAGGCATCTATGGGCCCGGCCGTAGCTATTTGCTTGACCGTCTGCGTGCAGGCCAGGCGACCGCCCCGGCCGCCGAATCGCACTGGGTCAATCGAATACATATTGAGGATGCCGCGGCGGCTGTATTGCATCTACTGAACCTGCCCAACCCGCAACCGATTTATTTGGT
>CALCPT010000174.1 GCA_937897265.1 uncultured Alcaligenaceae bacterium | reverse complement strand
TTCATGGTCACCTCCCGTCGTGATGTGAACAAACTATATGGGTAAAATACAAATGCGCAAATGATTTCTTCAATATTGTTGCGATGGATGGGGATGCTTTGCGCCGCATAGACTAAATTCAATCGGAAAAACGCGGGCTACACCGATTAAACAAAAGATTTGACAAAGTATCAAATGTTCAATTAAGTTTTGGGCAGCGACAGACGACGGGAGGATGGGATGCGCTACGACTATGTCTCGGTGGGGTTCTACACCTTCGATTGTCTGGGCTGGCCGGTGGCCGAAATTCCGCCGGGTGGCGGCACTGTGTTTATTGAAGATCTGACCATGGCGGTTTCGGGCGCTGCGGGAACGGCGGCGGCAGGCTTTGCCGAGGCGCAACTGCTCTTTGGTTTGGAAGGCCAGTTCAGTTTCATGGATACCTTGAGAAACTTACGCCGTCTCGATCAAACACTCGTAGACACTGCCTTTCCACGTCATAAATCCGGCGTGCGGGTGTTGTCTGCACCCCGAGAAGGCATGGACATGGATGAGGTCACAACATCCGAGATGTTCCTGCTGGTGGGCACGCTCCGTAGTCTCTTTACCCATGTGGTGGTCAATATCTGCGGCCTGCCCACCGTGGATATGACCGAGCTACTTATTGGCAATGCCAACCACATTATTTTTGTTGTGGATCAGTCCATTACCAGTTGCCGTGCTGGGTTGGACTTCCAGTCCAACTTGAAGCAACTCGGCGTGCCCATTGCGGATGCCCTGCTGTTGGTCGATCACTACTTACCCAAGATATCTCCGGACGCTAAAGCCATTGCGCGTTCGTTTGCCATTGAGCGTCATGTGGAGTTGCCAGCCGCAGCTGAAGTACGTCTGCGGGCGATGAATATCGGTCAATTGGTGTTTGAGTTGGCGCCTCAAGATCCGTTGGCGAAGCGATATCGCGATTTGGCCGACATGATTTATGTGCCTGCGATTGCCAAAGCGCGCACCAAGCAAACAGCTAATTCAAGCGGTTTTCTGGACAAATTAAAATCCAGTTTGAAGGGCAACTGACATGGCCGGTTATATTCCCGGCGGGCGGATGTCGCCAAAGAAAATTGAGCAAGATATCGCTCAGATCAAATTTCGTTTTCATCGTTATTTGATCGAGCGGGTCGACGATGACCACTTCAATATTTTGGAGAACACGCGCCAAGCCATCATGGACTATGTCCAGATTAAGCTCACGGTGTATGTGAATGACAACGCGCTACCCTTGTCGCGATACGAAGCCGATCGTTTAGCCGAAGAGTTAGTTGATGAGCTGGTGGGTTTCGGCCCCCTAGAGTCGCTGCTGAAGGATTCGTCGGTCACAGAAATCATGGTCAATGGCGCCCAGCGTATTTTCTACGAGCGTGACGGGGTCATTCAACGCAGTGATTTGCGCTTTGTGGATGACAATCATGTCTCGCGAGTGATTCAGCGAATTCTTGCGCCTATAGGCCGTCGCCTCGACGAATCTAGCCCGATGGTGGATGCGCGCATGCCCGATGGCAGCCGTGTAAACGCCATTATTCCCCCGATTGCCTTAGACGGCCCGAGCATTTCCATTCGTAAATTTCGCCGCGACTTGTTGCGTGCGAACGACTTGGTGACCTATCGCTCGGTCAGCGAAGAAATGCTGCAGTTCATTAAGAAAGCGGTGGGTCAGCGCGCCAATATTCTCGTCAGTGGCGGTACCGGTACGGGTAAAACGACGTTTCTCAATGTGCTGTCGAGCTTCATTAATCATCACGAGCGTATCGTGACTATTGAAGATACCGCTGAGCTTCAATTAGGCAACGATCATGTGGTGCGTTTGGAGACACGCCCGCCCAATGCCGAAGGCTTTGGCGAGGTGAGTGCCCGTGATTTGATTCGTAACGCGCTGCGTATGCGTCCGGATCGCATCATCGTGGGCGAAGTTCGTAGCTATGAAGTCATGGACATGTTGCAGGCCATGAACACCGGCCATGAAGGCTCGATGTCGACCCTGCATGCCAACAGCGCTGCCGATGCGCTCTTGCGTATGGAGACCTTGGTGGGATTGTCCGGCCAAAAGATTTCGGAGGCGACGTTGCGCGCCATCATTGTGTCGGCGGTGGATATTGTTGTGCAGCTCACCCGCCTGCCTAATGGCCGCCGCTGCGTGGCGGAGATCACAGAAGTGGTGGATCTTCGTGATGATCAATATGTCACGAATACCTTGTTTAAGCTGGACCGCATTTCTGGCAATCATTTAAAGGCCAGCAGCGGGCCAGCTAAACCACGTGTGATTGAGCTAATGAAGCAAGCCGAGGCTAAGCACTAATGCTCTTTTTTGTGTACCTGCTGGCGGCCATGCTGATGGGTCTAGGCTCGCTTTATCTGATTTGGTTAGGCCAAAAGCAGGCGCAAGAAGAGGCCGTGTCTAAGCGATTAGCGCTTATTGGTGTGCAGGCCTTGGAGTTTCCCAAAAAGAACTGGCTCACCATTCAGCTTGAACGTGCGGGTATTACATTGCCCGAAACACAGCGACGCATGATTGGTTTAGCGTTAACGTTGATTTTATTGCTCGTCACGATTCAATTTGGCGTTGCTCTAGCGCTGCTTTTGGCTTTCGGTTTAATGGTTTTTGCGTACACGGCCAAGATCGGAAGAG
>CALCPT010000173.1 GCA_937897265.1 uncultured Alcaligenaceae bacterium | reverse complement strand
TGCCAAAGCATTTGAAAAGGATTGTTTTCACCACGTTCCATCTCGTTGCGCACCACGGTCATTTCGGTATCGAGGTCTTCGCGCTTGATGGTTGAATTGACCATGGCGTCCGCTTGCCAACCGATGTACCACTTAAGAGTTTCAGGATTGGCGGCGAAGCTTGCGTAGTAGTTGGTGCGATCCGTGGAGGTTGAGCCGTTTGCTTGCAACCCCCGTTTTGAAAATTCGCCTAGCGCGTTTGGGGTATTGGGCGTGCCTTTGAAGAGCATGTGCTCAAGCAGGTGCGCCATGCCGGTTTCGCCATAGTTTTCGTGACGCGAGCCCACCAGATAGGTCATGTTGACCGTAGTTGTTGGCTTAGAGTCGTCTGGCGCTAGCAAAATACGCAAGCCATTGGCTTCAAGCCTGTATTCAGTGATGCCCTCAACGCTGGTGATTTGCGTGATACCTGCTGGTGGTGTGATAGCCATACTTTGGGTTGCCGCCATAAAAAAGAGAGAACCCAGTAAAGTGCACTTCAAGGCACGGGTGAGCAGCCACATGGGAGGAATCCAAAAAGATGTGAATGAACCCGTTTGAGCACAATCGCTCGAAATGGTTCATTCGTGAGGCGAATTACTTAGAAAGCAGACGCATCGCCTGTTCAATCCCCGAAACAGTGACCGGGAACATCTTGTCTTGCACGATGTTGCGAATCAGAGCGATTGACTGCCGATACTGCCAAGACGCCTGAGGCTCAGGGTTTAGCCAAACCGCCTTGGGCCAAGTCGTGATCATACGTTGCAACCATTCGGCGCCTGGCTCTTTGTTGTAGTGCTCGACCGAACCGCCTGGTTGCAAGATTTCGTAGGGGCTCATGGTGGCATCACCGACAAAAATCAATCGCCAGTCGGCATTGAACTTACGCAACACGTCTTGTGTTTCAAAACGCTCCATTTGCCGCCGCCGGTTGGATTTCCAGAGGTGCTCGTAGGGGCAGTTATGAAAATAATAGACTTCTAGGTGTTTGAACTCACTACTTGCCGCCGAGAACAGTTCTTCAACGCGTGCAATGTGATCGTCCATGCTGCCACCCACATCGAGCAACATCAAAACTTTGACGTTGTTATGACGCTCTGGCACCATTTTGATGTCAAGGTAGCCTGCATTACGCGCGGTGCTCGTGATGGTGTCGTCTAGATCAAGTTCAAAGTCTGAGCCCTCACGCGCAAAGCGGCGCAGACGCCGCAAGGCCACTTTGAAATTACGTGTGCCGAGTTCAATTGAATCGTCGTAATCCCTAAAGTTGCGCTCGTCCCAAACCTTAACGGCCGTGCGATTGCCACCAGAAGCGCCGCCCACTCGAATCCCTTCGGGGTTAAAGCCGCCATTGCCAAAGGGCGAGGTGCCACCCGTGCCGATCCATTTGCTGCCACCTTCGTGACGTTCTTTTTGCTCTTCGAGTCGTTCTTTGAACATTTCCAAAAGCTTGTCGAGACCGTGCTTTTCGAGCTCGGCTTTCTGCTCGGGCGTCAGGTGTTTTTGTAGTTCTTTGACCAACCAGTCGAGTGGAATTTTTTTACCGGGTGGCAAAATTTGCTCGAGACTGCGGTAATACCCAGCAAACGCTCGATCAAAACGATCAAAAAGGGTTTCGTCCTTAATCAGCGTGGTGCGAGCTAAAAAATAAAAGTCTTCAAGGGTGGGCGGCATCAATGGCGTTGAAAGCGCCTCAAGTAGCGTCAAATACTCTTTGACCGACACCTTGAGTTTTTGCGTACGCAGGTGGTAGAAGAAATCAACGAGCATGGCGTTTGAGCTGATAGGTTAGGTGGTCGCGAACCTCAGGCCATTCGCCGGCGATTACGCTGTACATGACGGTGTCACGTACTGTGCCATCGCGGCGTAAAGCATGGTGACGAATCGCGCCGTCGCGTTTGGCCCCGAGCCGTTCGATGGCCCGTTGCGAGGCATAGTTAAAGTTGTCGGTGCGCCAACCGACAACGGCGGCGCCTAGGGTATCAAACGCATGAGTGAGCAACAGCAGTTTGCAGGCGGTATTGACGTGCGTGCGTTGCAGGCTTTCGCCAGTTGCGCTGCCAGTGGACGGTGGGAAAGGGTAGAGCCAACAGCATAACCGCCGCCATGACAGTGCAAAATAATTCTCTTGTCATCGCTATTTGGACCAATAAAAACAGTTTCTGCGTGAATGCCATTGGCATCGAATGGCGCAAAGTGTGTATC
>CALCPT010000172.1 GCA_937897265.1 uncultured Alcaligenaceae bacterium | reverse complement strand
TACGAGATACATTGGCGTGACTGGAGTTCAGACGTGTGCTCTTCCGATCTAAAATAACCAAGATTGCAACCGCAATCAAAAATCCGCGTTGGGTGAGCCGCATACCAATATCCAAAAAAACAAACGATTTAACGAGGCGTACAAACAGCAACATCCTTTTAGGCAAAGCATACTCAATTCTCAGTCGACGGCAACGACTCGACTAACAACACAAGTACCACTAACTTGCCAAGGCTTTCATCTCGGCGTACAGATCTGCCTTGCCCTCAAACCCAATACCCACTAATTCTGGCAAAGTCACGATGCTGTTCTCTACCTTAACGCCGTCTGGAAATCCACCATAGGGTTGAAACAAATCAGGATAGCTTTCGTTGCCCCCCAGCCCCAAGCCTGCGGCAATCGCAAGCGACATTTGGTGACCACCGTGCGGCACACAGCGTTTGGGCGACCAGTCGTACTCTTTGAGCATTTCTAGCGTTCGCAAATATTCAACTAAGCCATAGCTGAGTGCGCAATCAAATTGGAGCCAGTCTCGATCGCGCCGCATGCCTCCATAACGAATCAAATTACGGGCATCTTGCATTGAAAACAGGTTTTCACCTGTCGCCATCGGTTTGTCATAGTGGTTGGCTAACTCTGCTTGCAACTCAAAATCGAGCGGATCACCGGCCTCTTCGTACCAGAATAAATCGTACTGTGCCAAGGCCTTGCCGTACTCAATAGCTGTCTTTAAATCAAACCGACCGTTTGCATCAACGGCCAGCCTCTGACCAGGGCCAAGCAATTTCAGGACGGCTTCAATTCGCTTGCAATCTTCGGCCAAAGAGCCTCCACCAATTTTTTTCTTCACCACCGAGTACCCACGATCGAGGTAGCTTTGCATCTCGCGTGTGAGTCCTTCAAGCCCTTGTCCTGGCCAGTAATAGCCCCCAGCCGC
Source organism: uncultured Alcaligenaceae bacterium (assembly GCA_937897265.1). Taxonomy (GTDB): domain Bacteria; phylum Pseudomonadota; class Gammaproteobacteria; order Burkholderiales; family Burkholderiaceae_B; genus Zwartia. Next base: position 4,123 of record CALCPT010000172.1, on the reverse strand, counting down.
GTAGACAAACACCTCACGCTTTGCCTTGCCATCGCCATAACGTTCGGCTAACAACTGATAAAGCGGCAAGCCCTCAATCTTGGCGACTGCGTCCCAGACGGCCATGTCTATCGTGCCAACCGCAACCGAACGCTCGCCATGACCGCCGGGCTTTTCGTTATTCATCATGGTTTCCCAGACTTTGTGCGGACACAAAATACCTTTCGCATCTAGTAACGAGTCGGGCTTAGCTTCTACCACGCGGGGGATAAACCGCTCACGCATCAAAGCACCCTGCCCGTAACGCCCATGTGAGTTAAAGCCGTAGCCAAGCACGGGCTTACCGTGTCGGATGACAGCCGTGACAACGGCAACCAAACTCAAGGTCATTTTTGAAAAATCAATATAGGCGTTGCGGATGTTGGACTTAATGGGGCGGGTAGACTCGCGGATTTCTGTAATTTTCATGAGAAGTGCTCAAGGGCTGCAATGAGAAAAGGAGATTGTGCTTGGCTCAGACAATACGTTGTTCTAAGAGCAGGCAATACGATACACTCAGAACGAAGGGTGGTAACGAAAGTGCCGCCCCTTGGCCTATAAAAAAGAACACAAATGACAATCGATCAACATCCACCCAAGCCCCATCTGATCAAAATGCACGCTCTCGATAACGTCGCGATCGTTGGCAATGATGGCGGGCTACCTGCTGGCACGGTCTTACCCTCTGGCTTAGTGCTCGTCAATAAGGTACCGCAGGCGCACAAGGTCGCGCTCGTTGATTTTGCGCCCGATGCGCCGGTGATACGGTATGGGCTGACGATTGGGTATGCTCTGAAACCAATTCCAGCAGGCAGCTGGGTGCATGAACGCCTTTTGCGCATGCCCGAGGCACGCAACTTCGAAAATTTACCGATCGCCACCGTCAAACCCGCGTCGACCGAGCCGCTTGAAGGCTATACCTTTGAAGGCTACCGGAACGCAGATGGCTCGGTTGGCACCCGCAATATTCTGGCAATTACCACCACCGTGCAATGCGTTGCCGGCGTGGTTGAATACGCCGTTGAACGAATCAAAACCGAGTTGCTGCCCAAATTTCCAAATGTTGATGACGTAGTGGGCCTTGAGCACACCTATGGCTGTGGCGTGGCCATTGATGCCGCTGAAGCGATTATTCCGATTCGTACCATCCGAAACATCAGCTTGAACCCAAATTTTGGGGGCGAAGTGATGGTAGTTAGCCTGGGCTGCGAAAAATTACAGCCTGATCGACTGATGCCACCCGGCAGCTTCCCGATCAAAGACGAGCGCTCAACCGGCGTAGACACTGTCTGCCTGCAAGACGCTGAACATGTCGGCTTCATGTCCATGATTCAAGCCATCATGAACGAAGCCACCCTACACTTGACCCGTCTGAATCAACGCACCCGCCAAACCGTACCAGCAAGCGAACTGATTGTTGGCATGCAGTGCGGAGGCAGCGATGCGCTGAGCGGCGTCACAGCCAACCCCGCGTTAGGCGTTGCCGCAGATTTATTAGTGCGCGCGGGTGCCACTGTGATGTTCAGTGAAAACACCGAAGTCCGCGATGGCGTCGATCAGCTCACCTCGCGCGCCGTGAACGCGAGCGTCGCGCAAGATATTGTGACGCAGCTTGCGTGGTACGACGCCTATCTGGCGCGTGCCAACGTTGATCGCAGCGCCAACACGACACCTGGCAACAAGGCGGGCGGTCTGTCTAATATTGTTGAAAAAGCCATGGGCTCGATTATCAAAAGCGGCAGCTCAGTCATTTCAAGCTGTTTGCCGCCAGGTGAAAAACTGACTCGCGAGCAACGCGGACTCGTATATGCCGCCACCCCGGCAAGCGATTTCATTTGCGGCACATTACAACTCGCGGCCGGCATGAATCTTCACATCTTTACCACAGGCCGTGGCACTCCCTACGGTTTAGCCGAGTGTCCAGTGATCAAGGTCGCTACCCGCACTGATTTAGCACGTCGCTGGCATGACATCATGGATGTCAACGCTGGGCGCGTCGCCGATGGCGAGCTTACGATCGAAGAGCTTGGTTGGGAAATTTTTCGCTTAATGCTGGATGTCGCCAGCGGTCGCAAGACCTGGGCAGAGCACTGGAAAATCGCCAATGCGCTGGTGCTGTTCAATCCCGCACCTGTGACTTGAAACTTGTATGATCGAAAGCACGCCAAAGACACTCGCATCGGTAGCCCAAAATACTGAAGGCTCAACGGCGATGCTTACGAGTGCGACCGCAAAATCCGCAAATCTGCCAGCAGCCGTGCTGTTGGCTGCGGGCGAAGGCTCACGGCTCGGCGGTATGCCAAAAAGCTTACTGACGCTCAATGGCCAGTCTTTACTCACACGACAAGTTGCAGCCCTGCGTTCAGCGGGTATTCACCAAATTGTGGTTGTCACTGGCTATTTTCACACCTTGATTGAGGCTGAGTTAAAGCGACTACACGTGGACATTGTTCGCAACCCTCACCCCGAAGCAGGTCAACAATCCTCAGTGAGACTAGGACTGAACAAGCTTCGCGCCCCGTTTGGCTTCAGCTTTATCACATTGGCAGATCAGCCCTTGTTAAACGCTGAAGATTTCATCGTGCTGACAACGGCCTTCGCGCAACGGCGCCCTTCGACCGAGATTCGTTATCCGGTCGTTCAGGGGCAACGCGGTAATCCCGTTGCGATTTCAAAGGACGTCGTGTCGTTCATTCTCGCGGCAGATGATAGTGTGACGTGTCGCGGTTTTATTCAAGAGCACCCGGAGTTGGTGGATCCTTATCACACCGCCAACGAAAATTTCGTTGTTGATATTGACACCGTTGATGACTTGACTGCGTTCAAAGCTCGCACTGGCCTCGAATTAAAGCGCCCTGCCTAACACGTCAATCGGGTTTCATCCCGGAACTCTTCACAATCTTCTGTACGGTGTCGTAGTCTTGGTCAATGAACTTTTTGAAATCGGCCGCACCGTACTCGCCCACCACGCCCCCTAGCCCCGCCACTCGGCGCTGCACGTCTGGATCCGCCAACACGGTTTTCGCGGCCTGGCTGTATTTTTCAATGATCTCAGAAGGAGTCCCCTTTGGCGCAAACAAGCCAATCCAAGATAGCTGCTCAAAACCTGGCATCCCGAACTCAGCGACCGTTGGGATATTTTCAGCACCGGGCCAGCGCTTGAGCGAAGTCACCGCCAAAGCTCGCAGCTTGCCAGCTTTAATCAGAGGCATTGCAGCAACGAGCGACGACACCGCCACCGGAATCTGACCCCCGAGAAGATCTGTCAGCGATGGCCCAGACCCTCGATACGGCACCGAAACCATCTTCACCTGCGCCGTAAAAAAAGTGTATTCGGCCGCAAAATGACTCGCGGTGCCGATCCCAGCCGTACCAAAAGAGACTTGTCCGGGCCGTTGTTTGGCGTCTGACAATAACTGATCAAACGATTGATAGGCAGAAGCGTTAGACACAACAATCACCGCTGGCCCTCGCATCAACTCTGCGATCGGAATCAAATCATCGAGTTGGTAACCCGTATCTTTGTACAACGACAGATTTGACGTATGGTTGTTGCCACTGACCAAAATAGACAAACCATCTGGTGCCGCGCGAGCAACTGTCTGCGTGGCCAAGTTTCCCCCTCCGCCTGGTTTGTTTTCAACGATCACCGTCGCATCCACCAAGGGGCCAAATTTTTCACCCACGATTCGCGCCATGGCATCGACGCTGCCGCCGGCGGCAACGATGGCGTAAAAGCGAATTGTATTGGCCGCTTGGGCGGGTAAAGCCAGCGTCAGCGCGACACATACCCCACACAACAGGCGCAGAGAAAAAATGAGACCTTGAGTTTGCATGCTTCGGCCTATTTGTACAAAGCGTTGAAAGTTCGGCGCAGGAGCAGATGCGCGCTCAAGCAACCAAATGATCGCTGAGTAACGTCCCGTAACCGGGCACCGAGGCATGACCACCTAAAATGTTTAACATTGCCCAAAGCGCACAACTATTGGTGCTCAGAACTGGTTTACCCGTATCGCGCTCAAGCGCTTGGATGATGTCCATGGTCATCCAGTTACCGCATGCCAAGAAGATTGCGTCTGCCTCGGGTCGGTCTGCTTGTCGCCCT
>CALCPT010000171.1 GCA_937897265.1 uncultured Alcaligenaceae bacterium | reverse complement strand
AATTGGAAAGCAGCCTTTGGTATACGGGGCAAGATGCAAACGCGCCTCTTTCAATTCAAACCAGTCGGTTTTCAAGGTGACGGGTTCTTTGCCTTCAAGAAGCCGCATGATGGCGCCCAAAGACTCATCCATCATCGTACGTTGTTTTTCTGCTTCGATGCCCATCATGTAGGCATCAGACACGAGCGCACCTGGCCCGCAACCCAACATCACGCGGCCACGCGTCATATGGTCTAGCTGCACAAAGCGCTGCGCCACTAAAAAGGGATGGTGGTACGGCAGGCTTGTGACGCCCGAACCCAGCATGATGCGTTTGGTGCGTTGAGCCGCAGCAGCGATGAAAAGCTCAGGTGACGCAATGATCTCCCAGCCGGCCGAATGGTGCTCGCCGATCCAGGCTTCGTCATAGCCCAAATGATCGAGCCATTCGATCAGTTCAAGATCGCGTTCTAACGCTAAAGTGGGGTTGTCACCTAGTTGATGAAACGGGGCTAAAAATATACCGAAACGCAAACCTGCGTGAGCCATGCTTTGTCTCCTACAAAATTTATTTTTGCTGTTTTTTAAAAGTTTACCGGATCAAACCGCAGCCGGTGCATCACCGATCCAGGCAATACGTAATAGGTTTGTCGTGCCCGACACGCCAAAGGGCGTGCCCGCAATAATCAACAAGGCTTCGCCTGGACGACCGAACCCATTTTTTTCAGCGGCTTGCGTTGCGCGTAATACGATATCTTCTGTACTTTGCACATCGGCTGCCTGAATCGAATGTACGCCCCAGACTAGCGACAAACGTCTGGCTGCGGCGGTGTTAGGCGTCATACTTAAGATAGGTGCCCGAGGGCGTTCGTGCGCCACCCGCAACGTCGTCGAGCCCGAGGATGTGTACGCAACAGTAGCAGCAACGGGTAAGGTCTCGGCCACAGTACGAATGGCCGCTGAAATCGCATCGCGAGCATCGCGGTGGCGACGGCGAAATGTGGCATCCATCGTCAAGCGTTGAATCGGGTCACGCTCTGTGCTTTGCAAAATGCGATCCATCATATTGACCGCCTCGATTGGATACGAACCCGAGGCCGATTCTGCCGATAGCATGACAGCATCGACCCCGTCGTACACGGCGGTCGCCACATCACTGACTTCGGCACGAGTCGGAACTGGCGAAGAAATCATGGATTCAAGCATTTGCGTCGCAACGATTACCGGCTTACCCGCCTCACGACAGACTCGCACAATGCGTTTTTGTAGAACAGGTACTTCTTCGGGTGGCAGTTCAACGCCGAGGTCACCGCGCGCAACCATCACACCATCACAAGCCGCCACAATGGCTTCAAGAGAGTCAATCGCAGAAGGCTTTTCAAGTTTGGCCATGATCCAGGCACGGTCTTGAACAAGCCCTCTGAGTTCGGCGATGTCTTCTGGTCGCTGCACAAACGAAAGCGCCACCCAATCTACCCCGATACTCAAGCCAAAATCTAAGTCTTCGCGGTCTTTGGTCGTGATCGGCGACAAAGGCAAAATCGCCCCCGGCACATTGACCCCTTTACGATCCGAGATCACGCCGGCATTGATGACCTCAACACGCTCCACGCCCCGGCAATCCTCAGCCGCCACGCGCCGGGATGATCTGACATGACCGAACACGATACGAACCTCGCC